>NZ_JBHJVK010000004.1:0-91035 GCF_042264695.1 Kitasatospora sp. NPDC056138
GCCGTCGACTCCGACGCCGCCACCACCGCCGACGTCATCACCGAGATCGCCGCCAGCCGCCTGACCGAACGCGGCGCCACGAGGGCCGACGACAAACTCTCCGAGGCCGCCATGGAAGACCGCAAGCGCGAGGGGTACTTCTGACGCCTTCCTCCCGCGAGGCGGAGACACGGGCGAACGTACCCCCGGTTCGGCGGCAGGCGGGGCGACGACACCGTCCACCGCCCCTCACCGTCCGCCGCCACAACATCGTCGTCCCCGAGGAGCACGCACGACCACACGGTCCGCCGCCGGTCGGTCGCGCACGCGCTGCGCCGGCCTCCGTGCCCGGTCGTCGGCGCTGGTCGCGCAGCTGCGGGAGTTCCGCCCGGAAATCGTGATCACCCACGACGCCTACGGCGGTGTGACCGGCCGTCCGGACCACGTGCACACCCACCGGGTGACGGTGCTCGCGGTCCAGGCGGCCGGCCTCGACCGGCTCCACCCCTATCTGTTCTGCTCCGCTCTCCGCGTCTCTGCCCTGCTCCCCCTGCCCAGCTCGCGAGTGGTGATGACAACTCACCCGAGCACACGGCCCGGCACCGATCGGCGCACCACGCGGTATCTCCGGATCCTGATCTCCTGCGCGCGGCAGGGCAGTTCCGGTCTACCGACCCAGCGCGGCCATCGCCGCGTTGTGCCCGGGGATACCGCTGACGCCCCCGCCTCGTACGGCGCCCGCCCCGCACAGCAGGACGTTGGCGTGGGCGGTCGCCACGCCCCAGCGGTCGCCGTCATCATGGCCGTGCGGGAAGGCCAGTTCCCGGTGGAAGATGTTCCCGCCGGGGAGGCCGAGCTCGTTCTCCAGGTCCAACGGACTCTTCACTTCGATGCACGGGCGCCCGTGATCGTCCGTCGCCAGGCAGTCCGCGAGCGGTTCGTCCAGGAACGTCTCGAGCGGGGCCAGGACGGATTCGAGCGCCGCGTCGCGGATCGCGTCGCCGCCGTCCGCGAAGAGGCGGGCCGGCAGGTGCAGCCCGAAGAGCGTGAGGGTCTGGTAGCCCCGGGCGGCGAGCTCGTGGCCGAGGATCGAGGGGTCGGTGAGGGAGTGGCAGTAGATCTCGGAGGGAGCGGCCGCAGGCAGCCGTCCGGCTACGGCGTCCCGGTACGCGGCCTCCAACTCGCCGTAGGACTCGGCGACATGGAAGGTCCCGGCGAAGGCCTCCCGAGGGTTCACCGAGCTGTCCCGTAGCCGCGGCAGCCGCCGCAGCAGCATGTTCACCTTGAGCTGTGAACCCTCCGGCCCGGGGGCCGCGGACCGCTCGCCGAGCAGCCGGGCCAGGGTCTGCGGCGCGGCGTTGCACAGCACCTGCCGGGCCCCCACCCTGTGCTCGGTGCCCCCGGTCCGGTAGGTCACCTCCGCGACGGTGCCATCGGTGGCCACGGCCGTCACCTCGCAACCGGTGAGCAGCTGAGCGCCTGCGGCCCGCGCCGCGTCGGCCAGCGCGTCGGTGAGCGCGCCCATGCCGCCGATCGGGACGTCCCAGTCCCCGGTGCCACCGCCGATCACGTGGTAGAGGAAGCACCGGTTCTGCCGCAGCGACGAATCGTGGGCATGCGCGAAGGTTCCGATCAGCGCGTCGGTCAGGACGACCCCTCGGACGAGGTCGTCCGCGAAGCGGCGCTCCAGTGCCTCGCCGATCGGCCGCTCGAAGAGTTCCTCCCAGGCCTCGGGGTCAGCCACCCGCCGTTGCAACTCGGCGCGGCTCGGCAGCGGTTCGGTGAGCGAGGGGAAGACCCGCTCGGCCACCCTGCGGGTCATGCCGTAGAACTCCCGCCAGGCGCGGAACTCCCGGTCCGAACCGGTCAGTTCACGGAATCCCGCTGCGGTGCGCGCCTGGTCCGAACCGTCCACGAGCAGTCCGGTCGACCGGCCGCCGCGCACGGTCGGAGTGTACGAGGAGATCCGCCGCCGCTGCACGGCGAAGCTCAGCCCCAGCTCGGCGATGATCTTCCTGGGTAGCAGGCTCACCAGGTAGGAGTACTGGGACAGCCGCGCCTGCATGCCGGAGAACGCCCGCGTGGACACGGCCGCGCCGCCGGTCCGGCCGAGCCGCTCCAGGACCAGCACGCTGCGCCCGGCGCGGGCCAGATAAGCGGCGGCGACCAGGCCGTTGTGTCCACCGCCGACGATGACGGCGTCGTAGCTGGAGCGACCGGGCGGCGACGGTGCGGTGCCAGGAGCGAACTCGGGCTGCATGCGCCCGTCCTATCAGGGCGCGGCGGCGTTGACCAGTAGGCCTGCAGGCCGGTCCGGGCCGACGTACGGCGAGGCGCCCGGCCCAACCCCTCCGGATCCGGCGATGTCCGGGGACGCCCGAGTGCAGCAACGTGTGTCCGTGAGCGATCCGAGGAACCGGCGGGCGGGCGAGCAGATCCATGAGGCCCCCAACCGCCGCGGTCTCAATGACGGCAGGCGCCGACAACCCGGCGCGAGCCTTCCGCGAAGTCCCCGAACAAGAACCTCACGACGGGGGACATCACCATCAACGGCACGCCCACCAGGTACGGCACACAGGTCACCGACTTCGTCACCGCCGAAGTACCACGCGTTGCCGTGGCCGTTGTCGGGCACGCTGCACCAGAGCCAGAACTGTGGCTGCCCTTGCTGAAGCCGGTCACCGTCCCGCAGCTCCGGTAGGGCCCGGTCTTGAAAGATGCAGCCCTTTTGCACCCGGCCGGGAGATCCGTCGCAACCGGCACCCGGCCGGTTGCCGCTACACCCCGTATCGCGGCGCTCGGCGTCGAGTCGGCGAGAGCCGCTCCTGGGGACCCGGTGGTCGTGTCCCCGTCACCAAGGTCCGCTCCCGTACCGAGGTCGAACACACATCCTTGAGCTGGTCCATGTCGTCCCCCTCAAGGAGGCCGGCGAGCTGGTCAGCCGTGTCAAGCGCGGCCGGAGCTGGAACGCCTTGTTCCTGAGGCTCCCCGGCAAGGCGAAGCCGATTCGGCTGAATGTCTCGTTCCAATCCCGCCCCGAGCTGGACGGCTTCCTCACGAGGCTTCCCAAGGCCGCCGAGCGGCCGTAGCGCCCGGGGCTCCGCCGTTCTCCCGGAGTGTCCGGGTGTGATCGCGCGATGCCCGGGACACTGAGGGGGGCGGGGTCGCGTGGGGTTCCGACTTCCACCCGCGTATCCGCCGCACTCCGTCCGGCTGTCCTCCCGGGACCGCCCGCCGAACGGGCCGACGGCGCGCCGGTCGGCGGAATGCCGTTGCGCCTACCCGGTGACGGCCCGGATCAGCAGATCTTGACTGATTACCGGCGATGCCCGAGGGGCATTCATAGGCGGTCGAAGCCTCGTGCGGCTCCGGCCGGCACCGCGCCCCGGTGCCGTGGAACGTCTAGAAGGATCCACACCAATGGCAACCGGCACCGTGAAGTGGTTCAACGCCGACAAGGGGTTCGGCTTCATCCAGCAGGACGACGGCGGACCTGACGTGTTCGTCCATTTCTCCGCCATTCAGAGCACCGGTTTCAAGGAGCTGAACGAGGGCGACCGGGTCGAGTACGACACCACCCAGGGCCCCAAGGGACCTCAGGCGGAGAACGTCGTCCGGCAGTAGTCGCCCCTGGAACGCCGACCGGTGGGCCGACCCCCGTCCCGCCAGACAGAATGCTGGCGGGACCTCTCGGATGTCCGACCGCACCGTCCGCCATCCGGTCGAGTCCCCGGGCGCCGGCCGACGCGGTGGTTTCGGCGACGTCAAGTCAAGTCGGTACAGGGCCTCGGCCGGGCCGGGACCAGAGCCGGGCCGGGCCAAACCAGGCCAGGCCAGGCCGGGCCGGGCCGGGCCAGGGCCGGGCCAGGCCAGGCCAGGGCCGGATCGGCGCGAGAGATCCAGCGCGAGAGGGCCGATGCCCCGGTGCGCGGCCGACCGAACCGGGCCGGCCTCCTGACGAACCGTACGTCTCCGGGCCGCCCCCTGCCGTCAGGCCGGGGTCGGGCGGCCGGAGCGCGGTCGGGGCGCCGCTCACCCGTGGTCGTCACGCCGCGCTCGGGGAGATCACAAGGCCGGGCCTCGCCGGCACCCACAGGTGCCGCCAAGGCCCGGCCACGGGAGCTGCATTGCCAACCAGCCCGTTCGGAGCCGGAGTTGGCGCGCAACCGGTCAGCAGAGGTGAAGCGCCTCGCAGTCGTCCCAGCGGGTGGCGGGAGCCTCGGCGGTGACCGGCGCCTGGCCGGCTGCCGGGGCGTTGCGCTGGACCTGGGCCTTGGCGCTCCGGCCGACGGCGCCGTTGGTCTTACCGGCCGACGGCGCGGCGGCGGGCCCGGCGGCGAGCCGGACGGCGATGGCGTCCAGGACGGCGCGCGGGCGCGGACCGGCGTAGTTGTTCACCATCACGGTGAAGGCCAGCTTGCGGCCGTCGGGCGCAGTGGCGTAGCCGGAGATGTTGTCCACGCCGCTCATCGAACCGGTCTTGGCGTGCACGTTGTTGGTGGCAGGGGTGCCCTGCATCCGGGCGGCCAGGGTGCCCCCGACCATCCGGTCCGGGTTGCCCGCGATCGGCAGCGCGTCGTACCAGGTCTTGAACCAGGGCTTGTCCTGGGCCAGCTTGAGCAGCGCGGTCATCCTGCCCGGAGTGACCAGGTCGTAGCGGGAGAGCCCGGAGCCGTCCACCTGTCGGCCGACCGCGCCGGCCACTCCGTTGGCCTTGAGGAAGCTGCCGATCTGGTTCACCCCGGCGTTCCAACTGCCCTGCCCGCCCTTGACCTTGCCGATCTCCTTGGTCAGGGTCTCGGCGAGGCCGTTGTTGCTGAGCTTGAGCATCGGGACGATCAGCTGGGAGATCGGCTGCGAGTCGTGGCCGGCCAGCAGCTGCGAGTTCTCGCTGCCGGTCGCCGCCGCCACACCGTTCTGGACCGTGACGCCGTGCCGGGCCAGTGCACCGGCGAAGACCTGGCCGGCGTAGTCGGCCGGGTTCTCCACGGTGGTCAGGAAGGTCGCCGGGGCGCCACCCGCCGGCAGGCTGCCGCTGAGGTCGACCACGTTGACGCCGCGCTCGCGCTGGACGACGGCGCTGCCCGCGCTGCCGGCCGCGCCGGTGGTGATCCGCCCGCTGAACTTCATCGGCGCCTCGGCCGGGAACAGCGCCACCGAGGCCGGCTCGCCCGCGTTGCCCGGCGTGACGGTCACCTTCACGGTGTCCATGTTGTAGTCGGTGTCGGTGGCCACCGTGAGCCCCGACAGCTGCGGGCTGTAGGAGTACGGCTCGTCGTCCCAGGCCCAGCCGGGACCGAACGGCACGTTGTCGTAGCGGCTGCTGTCGGCCAGCACACGGCCGTTGACGGCCGTGATGCCCGAGGCGGCCACCTTGGCGGCCAGGTCGTCCAGGTCCTTGGGCAGCAGGCTCGGGTCGCCGCCGCCCTTCAGCACCAGGTCGCCGTTGAGCACGCCGTCCGCGCTGTCACCGGTGCTGCGCACCTCGGTGGTGAAGACGTGGTCGGGACCGAGCAGGTCGAGCGCGGCGACCGAGGTGATGGTCTTCATGGTCGAGGCCGGGGTGAAGTAGGCGTCGGCCTGGTGCTGGTAGACCACCTGGCCGGTGCCGGCATCCATGACCTGGACACCGACCTCGGCTCCCGACAGCACCGGGCTCGCGAGGATCGCGTCGAGGTCGGAGGTCAGCGTCGGGTCCGCCGACGGCGTGGGGTCCGCCTGGGCGGAGCCGGCCAGCATGGTGGCGGCGAGCGCCACGGCGGCGAGGGGCAGCGTACGGCGGTGGAGCCGCGCGTGCAGAGGCAAGATCACTCCAAGGCATCCGGGAATGGCGGAGCGCAACCTCACCACCACGCAGCGGACACGGGCATGACTGTCCCGAACCTGTGCAAACCGCTACGGGCACGGCCGAAAGCCCCCCGCTTGTCAGCCGCAACCTATCATCAGACAGACCATCAGATGATCACAGAATCTCCCGCCCCTGGAGGTGCGCCGTCCAGGCCCGGGAGCCGTCCGGGCGACCCGGGAACCAGCACACGGACACAGCCCCCGAACGGGCGGCCGCGGCGACGGGCCCGCCCGGGCCGGGCGGGCGGCCGCGGTCGGACGAAAATGATGGAACGTCAGTCGCGCCGGTGGCGCGGACGGTTGCCGTGCGGTCGCAGGACACCGCGGTGGCGGTGTCCGCGATGGCGGGCGCGAGCCCTGGGGGCACCCGCGAGAAGGAGCAGCGCCAGCAGCTGCGGAGTCAGGAGCAGCGTCATCGTGGTGTTCACAGGCACCTCCGGGGTCGGCGGTCGTGGAAGTCGCCTACCCCCTCCGGCTCCAGGTAAAGACCACCCCCACAGGAATCCGCACGCGACCGCTCCCACCGGAGTCCCACGCCCCACCCCGGTCGCACAACGGTTCGCGAAGCCGCCGTCCGTTCTGGAGACCGAACACCCGAAGGCGCCGCGACCGCTGCACCGCTGCGGCCCGACGGCCGCACCGGCAGCTCCGCCTCTCACGAGGCAGATCATGTCTGTTTCATCCGCTTTGCTGTAGTCTGTCCGCGTTTTGCAGACACAGGGGTGCGGCGAGCGACCGGACGCCGGTCGCGTTCACCGCGTGCACCGGGCAGCTGGTGCCGCGCGCCACTGTCGTACGGCAGTGGGCCCCTCCCCCACCCGATGCAGCGCCGAGCGGTCGACCAGGAGTGCGCCTTGAGGCAGTCGGAGTCCCTCACCGACGCGGATGCCGCCCGTGCGGGCCGGTACGTGATGAAGAAGCTGCCGGAGGTCACCCTGGCCTTCTGGATCATGAAGATCGCCGCCACCACCCTGGGCGAGACCGCCGGAGACCTGTTCGCCCAGACACTGGGACTGGGTTACTTCCTCACCACGGTCGCCCTGTTCCTGGTGTTCGCGGTGACACTGGTGGTGCAGCTGCGGTCCAAGCGGTACAACCCGTTCTTCTACTGGACGGTCATCCTGTCCACCAGCATGGCCGGCACCACCATGTCGGACTTCATGAACCGCGACGCCAGCGCCGAGTACCTCACCGCCGGCACGACCTCACTGGGCTGGGGCCCGCAGGGCCTGGGACTGGGATACCCCGCAGGTGCCGCGATCCTGATCTCCCTACTGATCGCCATCTTCGCCGCCTGGAAGCTCACCGGACAGACCTTCGTCATCCGCGACATCGTCACCTTCCGCGGCGAGGCGCTCTTCTGGTCCGCGATCCTGGTGTCGAACACACTGGGCACCTCCATGGGCGACTTCCTCTCCGACAGCTCCGGCCTGGGCTACGCCGGCGGAGCCCTGCTCGTCACCGGACTCCTGGCCCTGCTCGCCGCTCTGATGCGGGTGCCGGCCGTCCCCAATGTCGTGCTGTTCTGGATCGCCTTCGTCCTCACCCGCCCGCTGGGAGCCACCGCTGGCGACTTCCTCACCAAGCCCGTCGTCAAGGGCGGTCTCGCTCTCGGCACTCCGGGCTCCTCGGCAGTACTCCTGGCCGTCCTCCTCGGCCTGATGTCCTACGCCCACCGGCAGGAGCGCAGGAACCCCGACGAGGCCCAACCGTCCTGACGGGCACGCCGGTTACAGCACCCCGGCGGCGCTCCGGTCATCGGGCCGGGCTCGGCGCGTGCGGGTCGGCCGGTCCGTGGGACGTGGTGGAACCACTGCCGCCGACGACGAGGGTGTGTCCGTGTCGGACTGCTGCGTCGCCGAGTGGCGCACCTACGATATCTGACGGTACGTCAGCAGTCCTCTGCCGTGTCGACTGTTCGTCTTCAGCCCGCCCTGCCCCCTTGCGACTTCAGGTCCCCAGCGCTGTCAGCGGGCACCGCGCTGTGGCGGCACGGACGTGCCAAGCCCCGGTGCGATCCGGGATCCTCGAACGACCGGAAGGAAAAAGCCATGCTGTCACGCGTGCTCGCCGTCGGCGGTGTCGTCGTCTCGCTGCTCGGTTCGACCGGCTTCACCTCGGCGGCCACACCGCCGCCAGACAAGATCGTCATCGATGTGGCGACGGTGAACGGCTCCGGCTGTCCGGCGGGCACGGCCGCCATCGCGGTCTCCCCCGACAACACCGCCTTCACCGTGACGTACAGCAACTATCTGGCGCAGGTGGGCGTCGGCTCCAAGCCGACCGACTTCCGCAAGAACTGCCAGCTCGATCTGGACGTGCACGTCCCTCAGGGCTTCACCTACGCCATCGCCGCCGCCGACTACCGGGGCTTCGCCCACCTGGAACCGGGCGCGACCGGCACCGAGAAGGCGAACTACTACTTCCAGGGGTCGCCCCAGACCTCCTCGCTCACCCACGAGTTCAGGGGTGGCCTCGACGACAGCTGGCAGGCGACCGATGCGGTCGCTGTCGCCGCCCTCGTCTACGCACCCTGCGGGGAGAAGCGCAACTTCAACATCAACACCGAACTGCGGGTGAGCGCCGGCACCTCGGACCCGTCCAGGACCACCAGCTTCATGACCATGGACTCCACCGACGGCAGCATCAACACCACCTACCACCTCGCCTGGAAGCAGTGCCCCCGGTAGCACCCCCGCGTCGCCGTCACCGCGCCACGGCCTCCGCCGTAACAGGTTTCGGCGACCTCGCCGCGCACTCGCCCGGGCTCCCGTGTCGCGCCGCACTCCCGACGGGCCGTGCTGCCGCCGGGCCCGCCGGACCGGCGGGGTACGCCGGAGATTCGGGTGAGTCCGTACTCCGACCGGCCGGCCGGGACTCGGGACCGGGTCCTGGCCACCGGCCGGTGCGGACAGCCGGCGGGCGGGCAACCATGCACGCGTACTGCCGGTCCCACCGGTGCTCCCGACCGGCCGCGAACCGATCCGGTGCCACTTGGCCCGCCGGCGCGGCGTCCCGTGGCTCCACCACGATCGGCTCGCTCCCCCGCCGTCCACCGCGCCGACGGCCGCGCCTCGACCGGCGTCCGCATCAGCGACGGCATCAGTGACCGCTCCGGCCCCGGCCGCATTCCGCGAATTCCCGAGGCTCGGCCGGCGCCGTCCGTGCCATGCTGTGGTGTCCGAGTGCCTCGACGGGGAGGGACGGCGCTCATGGCAGGTCAGAACGGCGCGGCCGAGGCCGCCCCGGGAGGGCGGCTCTGGTACGCCGCCAACGAAGTCTTGGCGTTCCTGCTCGAGGTGGCCGCGCTGGGCCTGCTGTGCTGGTGGGGGTCGGCCACCGGCGACGGTGTCGTCGTCCGCGTACTGCTCGGCCTCGGGGCGCCTCTGTCGGCCGCCGTGCTGTGGGGGCTGTTCGCTGCCCCCAAGGCGCGGCTGCGACCTCCGCTGCCGGCCGTGCTGTTGGTCAAGGCGGTGGTCCTCGGCGCAGGCGCGGCCGCCCTGTCCGGGGTGGGACATCCGGTCGCCGCCGTGGTCCTCGCGGCCGTGATGCTCGGCAACACGGCGGTGGCCGAGACCTTCCGTCGCAGGGTGCCCCGGCGGGATCCCGGCCTCGACGGCGACCTTGCCGACCACGGCTGACGGGACGGCGTCCGGCTTTCGCGCGCGGTGAGCCGCCAGGGTCGGTCCCGGGCCGCCCGCCGGGCCCGCCGGCGCCGTTGGAGCAGAAGGACAACCGGGGCCGGGGAGGCAGGTCACGGCGGCACGCGTCCCGGCCCGAGCAGCCCTCGATGCCCCTCGATCCGGTCGCGGCCCGTCACCGTGCCCGCGCGGCGTCCAGGACCCGTCCGAGTTCGGCGGCCGGGAACGGTGTCCGCTTGGTCTCCGTGAGCAGTCGGCGGTGGAACTCGTCCATGATGAGGGCAGCCGGGGCGTGCCGGTCGAGGACCGTGGCGAGCTCGGCCGGAACGCCGTCGGGCTGTCGTCCCGCGAGCCACTCCCGCAGGAACGCCAGGTGGTCCGTGGCGGGTCGGACGGAGTCCGGCAGGTGGTGGCGGAGCAGATGGCTCGCGACGTAGCAGCCGTCGTATTCGAGATGGTCCGAGAAGAACTCGGCCTCGGCCGGGGAGAGTTCGAAGGCGGAACTCAACGCGAGCCCGAAGTCGGCGAAGTAGACCAGTCGGCCGTCGGTCAGGACGTTGGCGAAGTGGGCGTCGAAGTGGACCAGCCCGCGCGAACGCATGAAGGCGGTCCCGCGCGCCAGGGTCTCGTCCACCCACCGGTAGGGCACCTCGGCCCCGCCCGGTGAAGCGGCCTCCCGGCGGTCGGCCAGCCAGGCGCCGAGCGTCTGCGGCACGTACTCCAGGAAGAGCACCAGGCTGGCCGAGGACCGGCCGATCGCCTCCAGCCGGTCGCGGACGGCCGGTGAACCGTCCCAGTGCGCGACCACTCCCTCGATGCCCCCGAACTCGTCGGCGATGCCCGTGAGAGGGGTGTCGGGCAGGATCCGCCAGTGGTACATCAGCGGAAAGCCCTCGTACTCGTTCCCGAGGACCCAGTTGGTGGTCATGGTGTGCGCGGCCAGTTCGCGCCAGGCGCCGAACCCGGCGGACCCCACTCCGTACTGGTAGAACACCGGCAGCCCGAAGACGTTCGCCGTCGACCGCACGTTCTCCGGCCGCAGTTCGACCTCCGTCAGCGGAACCCGCTTGACGAAGACGCGGGTTCCGTCCACGTCCAGCTCCGCCGACCTGCCGCCGATGCCGGATCCGAGCGGGGTGGCCGAGGCCACGGCCTCACCGAGCCGATGGTCGCTGAGCAGCGACAGCCGGGTGGAGACGGTCCCGTACGCGGCCAGGCGCGCGGCGTGCTGCGGGTCCGGGTGCTGCATCGATGGCTCCTCGTGCCCCGGGCCGGGGCGTTGGTGGTCCTGCGGACCCGGTCGACCCTACGCGCCCCGGCCGTTGTGAGGGTTCCCGGGCGGCTGCCCTCTCAGCGCAGGACGCGGCGACCGGGCCTCGTGAGCGGCGGCGGACCCTGACGGCCGTGCGGTCCGCTCTCGGGGAGATCCCTGAGAGAAGCTACGGGTGCGGGCAGGGACGGTCCCGGATGACGGACTGACGGAGCGTCGGCAGGATCGAATCCGTACCCGGAAGACCCGCACACCGAAGCTGGTCCCCCTCACGGACCGGCCTGTTTGGAGCACACACCCGTGAACACCTCTATGAACCCGTCGCGTTGGGCGGGCCTGGCAGCCGGCGCAGCCCTGTTGGCCGCGGTTGTGGTCGGTACGGGCGCACCCGCCTTCGCCGCATCCGCCACCGCCACCGCCACCGGCACCGCAGCGACCGCTCCCGCGACCACGGCAGGGCTGCCGCCGCTCGACCCGGCAGCGATCCGCACGGTTCTCGGCCAGCGTCCGACCGCCGACGTCACCGGCGCGTTCGTCCGGGTCACCGGGAGCGCGGGCGGCTTCCAAGGCGCTTCGGGAACAGGCGACTTGGCGACCGGGCGGGCGGTGGACCCCGACGGCCGGTTCCGGATCGGCAGCATCTCCAAGGTGTTCACCACGGCCGTCGTCCTGCAACTGGCCGGCGAGGGACGGCTGGACCTCGACGAAGCGGTCCAGCACTACCTGCCGGGTGTGCTGCCCGCCGGGTTCCCCCCGGTCACGGTCGGCGAACTGCTCAACCACACCAGCGGACTGCCCACCGGCTCGGACGAGATGTGGGGGGACGGCTCCGCCGACTGGTTCGCCGCCCACCGGCTGGACAGCTGGACCCCGCAGCAGGTCGTCTCCACGCTGGACGGCCAGTCGATGAGCTTCGATCCCGGCACCGCGCAGCAGTACAACGGGATGAACACCTTCCTCGCCGGTCTGGTCGTCGAGCGGGTCACCGGCCACAGCTACGCGCACGAGGTGCAGAACCGGATCATCCGCCCGCTCGGCCTGCACGACACCTCCGTGCCCGCCGCCGACGACGTCCGCCTGCCGCACCCGAGTTCGCACGCCTACCTGGCCGTGACCACCCCGGACGGCGGCACGCTCCTCCGGCAGTCGACCGGTGGGACCCCCCTGGCCGATGTCACCGAGCAGAGCCCCTGGCCGTGGGCCGAGGGCGGTCTGATCTCCAGCGCGCCCGACCTGGACCGGTTCGTCTCCGCACTCTTCAAGGGCCGACTGCTCCCGCCCTCCGTCCAGGAGAAGCTCTTCACCGTCCCGGACCTGCCGAACTACCGGAACGACTCCTGCGGCAAGGGGCCGGCCTCCCGGGCCTGCATGAGCATGGGGCTGGAGCGGGTCGAGAAGGACGGCGTGGTCGCCTGGGGCAAGACCGGCTCCCGGCCCGGCTACACCAGCGGGGTCTTCGCCACCCGCGACCTCAGCCGCAAGGTGGTCTACTCGCTCAACCCGACCGGCGTCGTCGGCGCGGAGAGCCCCTACGCCGGCCGCCTCCTCATCACCGCGTTCGGGCTCGCCGGATAGCCCGGCCCACCCCGTCCGGTGGGAGCGGAGGTGAGGGCGGGAGGCAGCGCGGAAGGCGGTGCGGGCAGGAGCACGGCGGGAGTAGGTCCGCGACGGCTCAGGGGGTGGGTGCGGCGGACACTCCCACCGCTCCGGACCGGCTCCACCCGGGACCACGTGGCGGCGCACCCCGGCCATGGGCCGCCCGGCGCCCGCATCTGATGTCCCGTCGGATGCGGGCGCTCCGCGACGCTCAGCCCGCGCGCCTGCGGCGCTTGCGCATCATCAGCGCCGCGGCGAGGACGAAGAGCCCGAGGCCGAGCAGCCGCGAGGCAGCGCCGGCGGCAGCCTGCTGGCCCTGGCCGGACGGCACGGCGGGCCCACTGGGCGCAGCGGAGGCGGCCGGCGAGCCGGACTCCGCCACGGTGTCGGGGAGTTGGTCCCCCCGGAGTGGGACGCGCCACACCGCGCTGTCCTTGCCCTCGCTGCCGAACAGCACCGATCGGCCGTCCGGGGCGAAGGTGACCGACTCGCCCTGGCGCTGGAACGGCACGTCCACCGACCCCAGCGGCTCGATCGGATCGGCCGAAGCATCGCGCCAGCGGTAGGAGTTGGCCCAGAAGTACCCGCGCAGCACGAGCCGGGTGCCGTCCGGGGAGAAGGCGCCGTCGGTCACCCAGGGCACGTCCGCGACCCGGCGGAAGGTGTTGACGCCGGTCGGCGACAGCTCTTCGGTCCCCTGGTAGAGGTGGCCGTTCTGCTCGTGCTTGCCGGCGATGTACGCCCGGCCGGTGCGCGGGTGCACCATCAGCGCCTCGGCGTTGCGCGGTCCGTCCTCGTAGCGGACCCGGTAGCGGACGGCGTCCACCGTCCGGTCCTCCAGTTGCTCCGGCTCGGCGAAGCGGTAGATCCACACCTCGGACCGGCTGCCGTCGAGGTTGTCCCCGATGTCGGCGAGGTACAACTGCCCGTCGGGGCCGAGCGAGACGGCTTCGGCGTCCCGCAGTTCGACGCCGCGCAGGGTGATCCGGGCAACCGTGCGTCCGTGCGCGTCGACGGCGTAGACGTACGGGCCGTCGCCGCTGTCGTTGTGCGTCCAGTACACACCCGGGTGCGCGATGCTCGCGGTGAGGCCGCTGGACTCGGTGATCCGGGGGTCCCCGATGGTGAACTCCTGCTGTGGGAGGCTGCTCTCCGCCGCCGGTGCTGCTGCGGACGCCAACGCGAGCACGCCCGACGCCACGAGCGCGACTGCCCGCCGTATCGCCATCCCCCGATCATTGCACGCCGCCTCTTCCCCGGTCTTCGGTATGCACCGGGCGGGCCTCGGGCCGGCCTCGGCCGGAAGGTCGTCCCGGGCCGTCCCGGGCCGTTCCCGGGCCGTCGGTCGAGGCGACGGCCGGTGTCCGGTCCGTCCGGCCGTAGGCCCACCCGGGCGACGGTCCATCGGGTGGTGTTCCGTCGGCTGACGTGCCATCGGCCGACTCTCCTCACGGCATGCCCGACCACCTCCCCGACCGCGCGACCGAGGACCGGCCGGGTACCGGCGGGGGCAGCGGCCGGTGGCACCGGTCGGCGGCATCGATCGGGTGATGGAGTGTCATGGCCGGTTGGTACGGTCGGCGGTATGACGCGAATCGATCACAACTCGCCGCAGCCCGTCACCGCCGACGACGTCCGGCTCGCCGTCGACCTCGCGCTGACCGCCCTGCGCGGCGGGCCGGGGACGGAGGCGGGCTGGTCCGCCAAGGCGGGCCCGCTGGAGTGGGACTGCTGGGAGACCGCCGAGCACCTGGCCGACGACCTGTTCTCCTACGCGGCGCAGCTCGGGCCCGCCACTCCCCCGGTGGACGGCTACGTCCCGTTCCGGTACGTCAGCGAGCGCCCGGGCGGCCCGAGGAACACGGTCTTCGCCGACCGTGCGGCCGGCCTCGCCGGGCTGCTCCAGGTACTGGAGGCGAGCGGGTCGCTGCTGGCGGCGATGGTGGCGGTGACTTCGCCGAAGGTCCGGGCTTACCACAGCCTGGGCCTCTCCGATCCTGAGGGTTTCGCGGCAATGGGCGTGGTCGAGACCCTGGTCCATGTGCACGACATGGCCGAGGGCCTCGGTCTCGCCTGGGCTCCGCCGGCCGACCTCTGCGACCGGGTCCTGGCGCGCCTGTTCCCGAGCGCCCCGGCGTACGAGGACCGCTGGCGCACCCTGCTCTGGGCGACCGGCCGGGTGTCCCTCCCCGAGCACCCCCGGCTGACGTCCTGGGAGTGGCACTCCGCGCCGGAGGGCGAGCGGACGGTCTGACCGGCCACACCTCGCGGACGTCCCGGGCCGCCCCGGCGCGGGGCCGGCCGACTGCGCAGGGCGGGCAACTCCACAGGGCTGGGCGACCGTGCGGGCCGGCCGACTGCACGGCCCGGGAGGCCGGCGGGCGGGGCCGGGTGGGCCAGGCCGGGCGGGGCCGGGCGGGCCGGGCCGACCAGGCAGAATGGGGTCCATGTCTCGACGCAGCCAGAAGCCCTCGATCGTGTCCACCTCGCCCTGCCCCTGCGGGCTGCCCGCCTCGTACGGGGAGTGCTGCGGACGGCTGCACCGGGGCGAAGCCGCGGCCGCCACGGCGGAGTTGCTGATGCGTTCGCGGTTCAGCGCGTTCGCCGTGGGGGACGAGGCGTACCTGCTGCGCAGCTGGCACCCGGAGACCAGGCCCGAGCGGCTCGACCTGGACGCGCGGCTGCGCTGGGTCCGGCTGGAGATCCTGGCGGCCACGGACGGCGGGCCGTTCCACAGCGAGGGGACGGTCCGGTTCCGCGCGCACTACACGGAGGGGCGGCAGGAGGGCGTGCTGGAGGAGCTGAGCCGTTTCACCCGGGTCGGCGGCGCCTGGGTCTACCTCGACGGCGTGGTGGACTGACGGCAACGGGCCTGATGGCGGGCTGACGACCCCCTGTTGCTTTACATGAACATTCCATAACGGCACGAATGAACTCCGCCGCAACGGGAGAAAGATCCGACTTATCGTCAGATCACATAACCCCATGCATCGGAGGAATCATGCGCAAGAGGATGATCGTCCCCGCCGTCAGTGCCGCGCTGCTGCTCCTCGCCAACCCGGCGTCGGCCGCCACCCCGACCGTGGGCGCCCCGGGCATCGGTGACCCGTACTATCCGACGTACGGCAACGGCGGTTACAACGTCTCCCACTACGACCTACGGCTGAAGTACCAGCCTTCGACGGACGAGCTGGAGGGAACGGCGACCCTGCTCGCCACCGCCACCCAGGACCTCTCCCGCTTCAACCTCGACTTCGCCCTGAACGTCAGCGAGGTGGTGGTCAACGGACGCCCGGCGAAGTTCGCCGCGACCGGCGAGCAGGAGTTGGAGATCACCCCCGCAGCCCCGCTCGCCAAGGGCTCGAACGCCACGGTGGTCGTGCGGTACTCGGGTGTGCCCTCCAAGGTCTCCCGGTACGGGTTCACCGCCTGGCTGCGCACGCCGGACGGCGGGGTGGCCGCCGGGGAGCCGGAGTCGGCCTGGTGGTGGTTCCCGAGCAACGACCACCCGTCCGACAAGGCCACCTTCGACGTCTCCGTCCTGGTCCCCGACGGCACCCAGGCGCTCAGCAACGGCGTGCTCTCCTCGCAGGTTTCCCAGTTGGGCTGGACCCGCTACAACTGGCGCGAGAACAAGCCGCAGGCGACCTACCTCGCCACGCTGGCGATCGGCAAGTTCGACATCACCACCGGCACCAGCAGCGGCGGCCTGCCCATCATCAACGCCTACAGCAAGGACCTGGGCGACAACGACGGTGCCGCACGGGCGAGCGTCGAGCGCACCGGTGAGCTGGCGGACTGGCTGAGCGGCATCTTCGGCCCGTACCCGTTCAGCGCGCTCGGCGGCTACGTCCCCAACGTCGACACGCACTTCGCGCTGGAGGCGCAGACCCGTGTCTTCTACAGCCCCTACCAGTTCGCCGGCGGCGCCAACAGCTCGGTGGTGGTGCACGAGTTGGCCCACCAGTGGTACGGCGACAGCGTCTCGCTCAAGCGCTGGAGCGACATCTGGCTGAACGAGGGCTTCGCCCGGTACGCGCAGTGGCTCTGGTCCGAGCACCAGGGCGAGGGCACCGCGCAGGAGCTCGCCGACTACCTCTACGCCTCGCACCCGGCCGACGACCCGTTCTGGACCGTCAAGCCCGGCGACCCGGGCCCGGCGAACCAGTTCCACAGTGCGGTGTACGACCGTGGCGCGGCCGCCATCCAGGCACTGCGGAACACGGTCGGCGACGACAAGTTCTTCCAGATCCTGCGGGCCTGGCCGACCGAGCACCGCTACGGGAACGCGACCGTGGCGGACTTCCAGGCGCTGGCGGAACGCATCTCCGGCAAGAAGCTGGGCAACCTGCTCCAGACCTGGCTCTACACCGCGGCGAAGCCGGCCCCCGCCGCCGGCGGTTCGGCGAAGTCCGCGGCGGCAGCCGCGGGTTCCGTCGAGGAGCCGCGCTCGTGGAAGCAGATCGAGGCGACCAACGACGTCCACGACAAGGGCGGGCACTGAGGCACCGAGGCACCGAGGCGCTGAGGCGCTGAGGCACTCGGCCGGACTGCCTCCCCGCCGATCCGCCGATCCGCCGACGCGCTGACCCGCTGACGGCCCGGCCGGACCATGCTCCGGCCGGGCCGTCCGGGTATGTCAGGTCACAGGGGCCGGAATCGGTTGCCATGAATGGCATCGTCGCAGGTCAGCGGGGTGGTGGTCGAGATCACGCCGCCCCGGGAGCCACCTACGGTGGCGTAGGTCACTTCACACAGTGAACTATTGCCGTCATGGCTGACAACCTGGAGACCCTTGACCTCAACTCCTACGCAGCCCTCGGGGACAGCTTCACCGAGGGCCTGAACGACCCGGGCCCGGACGGTCAGTTCGCCGGCTGGGCGGACCGCCTGGCCGGCATACTGGCCGCACGCCGCCCCGACAGCGCCTTCCGCTACGCCAACCTCGCCGTCCGGGGGCGGCTGCTCGACCAGATCGTCGCCGAGCAGGTTCCGCAGGTGCGGCGGATCGCACCCGACCTGGTGACCCTGTGCGCGGGAGGGAACGACATCCTCCGGCCGGGCAGCGACCCGGACGACGTCGCGGAGCGCTTCGAGGCCGCGGCGGTGGAACTGCGCGAGCACGTGGGCACGGTACTGATCTGCACCGGCTTCGACACCCGCGGCGTCCCGGTACTCGGAATGCTCCGGGGCAAGATCGCGACCTACAACGGGCACCTGCGGGCGATCGCCGACCGCAACGGCTGCGCGGTCGCCGACCTCTGGTCGCTGCGCTCGGTGCACGACCGCCGCGCCTGGAGCGAGGACCGGCTGCACCTCTCCCCGGAGGGGCACCAGCGCGTCGCGCTGCTGGCCGCCCGCGCCCTCGGTTTCGACGTGGACGACCCCGAGGCCCCCTGGCCGTTCCAGCCGACCCCGACGTCGGCCGACCTCCGCCGGGAGAACATCCAGTGGGCCCGCGAGTTCCTGCTGCCCTGGGTCGGCCGGCGGCTGCGCGGCGAGTCCTCGGGCGACCACGTCGAGGCCAAGCGCCCCGACCTGCTCCCGCTCTGACGCTCCGACACCCCTGCGGCAACCCGCACGGACGGTCGGCCCCCGGCACCACGTACGACCGTTCCGCCCCGAGCCGTCCCCCGAACGGGCCGACCTCCCACCGAGGCCACCCCCTCGGGTGGTTGGCCCCCGGTGCGGGTTCCCACCAGGGCGGCCACCGACCGTAATCTGACGGTGCCACACCGAGGGCCCGATCGGCGGAACGGGTCCGGGCGAGGACCGCAGGGGTACGTATGGACCGGGGACCGAAGGCGGGCGGGAACGGTACGGCGCAGACCGGACCGGCGGACGCGGAGTGCGAGTTCGGGGCGCAGCTGAGGGAGTTGCGGGCAGCCCGGCGGGTCTCGCTGAGCGAACTCGCCCGGCTGGTCCACTACAGCAAGGGCTATCTCAGCAAGATCGAGAACGGCACCAAACCGGCCACCCCCGACGTGGCACGCCGCTGCGACGAGGCCCTGCAGAGCGGCGGCGCACTGCTCCGGCTGATCGGCGCGGCGGCGGTCCGGACGGCCGTCCCGGGCCCGCCCCGACCGACGGCGCAGCCACACTCACAGGCGCAGGCACGGCAGCGGGCGCAGGAAGCTGAGCCGGGCGGGCCGCGCCCCGAGTGCCCGTACCCGGGCCTGGCCTCCTTCGGCTCGCGCGAGGCCCGCTGGTTCTTCGGGCGGGAGACGGTCACCGGTGCACTGCTGGACCGCCTCGCCGAACGGATCGGGCACGGTCCGGTGGCCCTTGTGGCACCCTCCGGGGCCGGCAAGTCCTCGCTGCTGATGGCGGGTCTGCTGCCCGCGCTGCGGGACGGCGCACTGCGCGGCGGTACGTTCCCGGTCCCCGGCGAGCAGCCCCGCACCGAATCAGCGCTCGCCGAGCGGCCCCGCACCGGGCCGACCCTTGCCGATCCGCCCCGCACCGGGCCGACCCTTGCCGATCCGCCCCGCACCGGGCCGACCCTTGCCGATCCGCCCCGCACCGGGCCACCCCGCACCGGACCACCGCCCGGCGAGCCGCGCATCGGCCCGCCGCGAGTCGGCGCCCTGCCGGAAGCGGCGCGGCCTGCCACCGACCGCACCGCCCCCGCGACCCGCGCCGCCTGGTCCGTCGCGGTCTGCACACCGACCGGCCGCCCCCTCGTCGCCCTGCTGCGGTCCCTGGAGTCGTCGCTGGCCCACGTGGTACCGGAACTGACGGTTAATCAGGTACGTGAGGACCCGGAGGCGGCGGCCGACACGATCCGCGCGGCGCTCGGCCACGCGCGGCAGCCACCCACCACCGGGCCGACCGGTCGACCGGCCGGAAGCGACACGTCCGACGGTGGGACACCCCACAGTGCGACACCCGATGGCGCGAGACCCGGCAGTGCGACACCCGGTGGCGCGAGACCCGCCGGCCTGGTCGTGGTGGTGGACCAGTTCGAGGAGACCTTCACCCTCTGTACCGACCGGGCCGAGCAGCGCGCTTTCGTCCGCCTCCTGAACGATCTCGCAACTTCCCCTCCTTCCACCACAGTTGGCGACTCGTCCGCTCAGCCGCCGATCGCCGTCCTGCTCGGCGTCCGCGCCGACTTCTGCGGGCGCTGCCTGGAGCACCCCGAACTCGCCCCGGTCTTCACCCACGGCTCACTCGCACTGCCGCCGATGAACGCCGCCGAGCTGCGCGCCTCGATCACCCGCCCCGCCGAACAGGCCGGTCTGGTCCTGGAACCGGGCCTGGTCGAACTGCTGCTGCGCGACCTCGGCAGCCCGGACGAGCTGTCCGGCAGTAGCGTCGGGCCCGGACCGCTGGCCGGGGCACTGCCACTGCTCTCGCACGCGCTGCGCGCCACCTGGCAGCAGCGCCAGGGCCGGGTCATGACCGTCGAGGGCTATCTGCACAGCGGCGGTATCCACGGCGCCGTCGCCCGTACCGCCGAGGACGTGTTCACCCGGCTCGCGCCGCTCCAACAGCAGCTCGCGCGGCGCCTGTTGGTGCGGCTGGTGCATCTGCGCGAGGGCGGCGAGGAGACCCGTTCGCGGGCCGAGCGCGACCGGCTGCTGTGCCAGTCGGCCGATCCGGACGGTGCGGCGGCGGTCCTGGACGCCTTCGTCCGGGCGCGCCTGCTGACGGCCGACCGCGAGACGGTGGAGATCACCCATGAGGCGCTGCTGCGGGCCTGGCCCCGGCTGCGGCGTTGGATCCAGGTCGACCGGACGGCGCTGCTGGGCCGCCAGCAGCTGGCCGAGGTCTCGGCCGAGTGGGTTCGCGAGGACCGGGATCCCGCGCTGCTCTACCGGGGCACCAGGCTGGCAGCGGCCCGTGACTGGGCCGAGGAGGGTGGTAGGCGGGCCGAACTCGGCCACGTCGAGGCCGAGTTCCTCGCAGCGAGCACCGCTGCCGAGGACGCCCAGCGGCAGGCGGCCGAGCGGCAGTCCCGTCGGCAGCGGCGGATGGTGGCGACGCTCGGCGCACTGCTGGCGCTGACCCTGCTCGCCGGGGTGCTCGCGCTCCAGCAGCGGTCGGGCGCGCTGACGCAGCGGCGGGAGGCACAGTCGCGGGCCATGGCGGCGCGTTCGGCGGCGCTGGCGGTCGGTCGTCCCGAGGCGGCGATGCTGCTGGCCCGTGCGGCGTACCGGAGTTCGCCGACCGTGGAGGCGCGCGGTGCACTGCTGAGCACCCAGGCGCAGCCGTTCCAGGGGCGGCTGCTCGGCCATGCCGGCCCGGTGAACGCGGTGGCCTTCGCGCCGGACGGCCGGTTGCTGGCGTCCGCCGGGTCGGACGACGTGGTGAAGCTGTGGGACGCCTCGGAGCGCACCCTGGTCGCCACTCTGACGGGCCATCGGGGCCGGGTGCGCTCGGTGGCGTTCAGTCCGGACGGCGGTTCGGTGGCCTCGGCCGCCTCGGACGACACCGTGCGGCTCTGGGACGTCGCCTCCCGTCGGCTGTCCGTCACCCTTCCCGGGCACGGCGGCGGCGCCCGGGCGGTGGCGTTCAGCCCGGACGGCCGGCTGCTGGCCTCGGCGGACGCGGACCGTACGATCCGGCTCTGGGACACCGGCAGCCACCGGAGCATCACCACCCTCACCGGGCACACCGACGAGATCAACGCGGTCGCCTTCAGTCCGGACGGCCGCACTCTGGCCTCCGGCAGCGCCGACCGCACGCTGCGCCTGTGGGACACCACGACGTACGAGCTGGTGGCCACGCTCACCGGTCACACCGACGACGTCCTCGGCCTGGCCTTCAGTCCGGACGGGCACCTCCTGGCCTCCGGCAGCGCCGACCGGACCCTGCGCCTGTGGGACACCTCCGACCACCGGAACACCGCCACCCTCACCGGCCACACCGACGACCTCAACGCGGTCGCCTTCACCCCGGACGGCAGCACGGTGGTCAGCGCCGGCGGCGACGGCACGGCACGGCTGTGGGACGTGCGGGGCCTGCGGACGATCGGCACACTGGCCGGTCACACCGACTACGTGCAGGGGGTGGCGGTGAGTTCGCACGGGCAGGTGGCCACGGCCGGCTTCGACCAGTCGGTGGTGCTCTGGGATCCGGCGACGGCCGCGCTGGTGCCGCGCCCGTTCACCGAGGTGTGGCAGGTGGCCTTCGGTCCGGACGGACGGCGGATGATCACGGCCGGGACGGATCACACCGTGTGCGTCTGGGAGGTGGGCCCGCACCGCCTGCTGCACTCGCTCTCCGGCCACCAGGGCTCGGTGTTCACGGTGGCGTCCAGTCCGGACGGTTCGCTGGCCGCCTCGGGCGGTGCCGACCGGACGGTACGACTCTGGGACGTCGATCGCGGGCAGCCCGTCGCCGTGCTCACCGGCCATCAGGGATCGGTGCTCGCGGTGGCGTTCAGCCCGGACGGGCGGTTGCTCGCCTCGGCGGGCGAGGACCGTACGGTGCGGATCTGGGACGTCCGGGAGCAGCGGACGGTGGCGGTGCTCACCGGGCACACCGACTTCGTCAACGCGCTGGCGTTCAGTCCGGACGGCCGGACCCTGGCGAGCGGCAGCGATGATCTGACGATCAGCCTGTGGGAGGTCGCCGGTACCCGGCTCGCGGGTACGCTCACCGGGCACACCGGTTCGGTGCGCGGGCTGGCGTACAGTCCGGACGGCCGGACCCTGGCGAGCAGCGGCAACGACGCCACCGTACGCCTCTGGGACACCACCACCAGACGGTCCGTCAGCACGCTGACCGGGCACACCGGTTCGGTGCGCGGGCTGGCGTTCAACCGGGACGGGCACACCCTGGCGAGCAGCGGCAACGACGCCACCGTACGCCTCTGGGACACCGCCACCCAGCAGGGCGTCGCCGTCCTCGCCGGCCACACCAGCGCGGTGTGGGGAGTCGCCTTCAGCCCCGACGGACTGACGCTGGCCAGCAGCGGCAACGACGGCACCGTACGCCTCTGGGACACCGACCCGGTCCGCCGCGCCCGGGCGGTCTGCACCCTGGTCGGCGCGGTGGACCGAGCCCGGTGGACCGGACTGCTTCCCGACCAGACCTACGACGACGGGTGCGCGAGGCCGTGATCCGGCCGGGTCCCACCGCAGGTCACGGCGGTGCGGGCAGCGGCCGTCGGCCCGTCGGAGGACTCGGCCGTGTGCATCAACCCGCTTGCCGGCCAAGGGGGATGAGCAGTCGACAGCGTTCGCCACGGACCTCCGGGCCCGCTCGGCCGACCCGGACGATCACGCTGGATCCTTCTCCTGTACAAGCGTCTCAAACATCCGTACTGTCGCTGCCATGACCGCCACCACCACCGGCCTCGCCAGTCGTCGCACCTGGACCGGGCTGCTCGTCCTGCTGCTTCCCTCCCTGGTGCTCTCGATGGACATGGGAGTGCTCTTCTTCGCCGTGCCGTTCATCAGCACCGACCTCAGACCCAGTGGCACCCAGCAGCTGTGGATCATGGACACCTACTCGTTCCTGCTGGCCGGGCTGCTGATACCGATGGGGGCGCTCGGCGACCGGATCGGCCGGCGCCGCTTACTGCTCTGCGGTGCGGCCGGCTTCGCCGCGGCCTCCCTGCTCGCCGCGTACTCCACCGGGGCCACCCAGCTGATCGCGGCGCGCGCCCTGCTCGGCATCACCGGCGCCACCCTGATGCCCTCGACACTCGCGCTGATCCGCAACATGTTCCACGACCCGAAGCAGCGGCAGTCCGCCATCGCCGCCTGGACCGCCGCGATCACCGGTGGCGCCACACTGGGGCCGGTGGCCGGCGGGCTGATGCTGGACCACTTCTGGTGGGGATCGGCCTTCCTGCTCTCCATCCCGGTGATGGCCCTGCTGCTGTTCGTCGGCCCGTTCCTGCTCCCCGAGTACCGCGCCCCGCAGAGCGGCAGCTTCGACCTGCTCGGCGCCGGGCTCTCGATGGCCTCGCTGCTGCCGATCGTCTACGGCGTCAAGACCCTGGCGATCGAGGGCTGGAGCCCCGCACCCGCCCTGACCCTCGTCGCCGGCCTCGGGGTGGGCGGCCTCTTCGTCCACCGGCAGCGCACCACGGCACACCCGCTCATCGACCTGAGCCTGTTCAGGATCAGGACCTACAGCGGCGCGATCACCGTCAACACCGTCGCCATGTTCGCCATGATGGGCTTCACCCTCTTCACCTCCCAGTACCTGCAACTGGTCAAGGGCCTGAGCCCGCTCGCGGCCTCGCTCTGGGCGCTGGTGCCGAGCACCGGGGTGGGCGTCGCGGTCGGCCTCTCCTCCGCACTGGCCGGCCGGGTCCGCCCGGCCCACCAGCTCGCCGGCGGGTTCCTGATCGGCGCGGCCGGCTTCGGTCTGATGACCCGGGTCGGGCCACTCTCCCCGCTGGCCCTGGTGCTCACCGCGGCCGGGGTGCTCTGTGCGGGCACCGTCGGGACCATGACGCTCACCGCCGATCTGGTGATCTCGGCCGCTCCCGCCGAGCGGGCCGGCGCCGCCGCCGCCACCTCTGAGACCGCCACCGAACTCGGCAGCTCCCTGGGGATCGCCCTGCTCGGCGCGGCCGGCGCGGCCGTCTACCGCTCCCGGCTGACCGGCTCGATGCCCGCCGGACTGCCGGGCGGGACGGCGAAAGCCGCCCACGACACGCTCGGTGGCGCCGTCACCGTGGCGGCGCAGCTCCCGGGCCGCACGGGGAGCGAGCTGCTCACCGCCTCCCGGGCGGCGTTCGTGGACGGGATGCACCTGGCGGCAGTCGTCGGCCTGGTCTTCATGATCGGGGCGGCAGTGCTGGCCGGCCGGCTGATGCGCCATCTCCCGGTCGCCGCCCCGGCCCCGAAGGCGGACCCGTCCGCAGCCCACGGCGACTCCGCCGGTTCCGGCAGTCCCGGCAGTCCCGGTACCAGCGACGCGGGTTCCGGCAGTGCCGGTTCCACCGACGAGGCCACCGCCGGCACCCCGTCCGGGAGCGACACCACCGTGGCGGCCGCTCCGGCCGGCCGCCACTCCGGCAGCTGACCCACGGGCAGTCGCCCCACCGACAGCTGACCCACCCGCAGTTGCCCCACCGACAGCTGACCCACAAGCAGCTGACCCGCAGGCCGGCCGCGCGTTTCGGCCCGATTTACCCCAGCGGAATTTGTCCCGTTTGCGAGCCATGCGAAGAACTGGGGTTCACAGAAAGCGAATAGGGGGTTTCCGGAGAGGGGTTGAGGTCATAGCGTCCCGTACTCCGGCGCGGCGAAGCGCGGCGGAGTCTCAGCGGACTGCAGGCAACGACGTCGCCAAGTACGGCCCCCCTCAGGCCACTTGGGTCCAATCGGCGGACTTGACCTTACCTTGGAAAAGATTGTGATCAATCTTGAGTATTCAACCCAGCAGTAGCTCAATATCCAGATCACCGAGAGTGCAAACCCCTTCCGGAACACAGCCCTACAACCGAGCCGTCTCGCCCATGGAGTGGGTCTTCCTGGGAATGCGGCCGGGGCACTGCGTGGTCCACCTCGTGGAGGGCGACGGGAGCCTGTCCGCCGAGGAGCTCGCCAAGGCGGTGGCAGTCGCCGCCGAGGCGTCCCCCGGCATGCGGCTGGTACGCCGGGACCGGCGTTGGGTGGACAGCGGGACGGCTCCGTCCCTGGAGGTGGTCGACGGCGGCCCGTTGGACCGCGACCGCCTCGACTCGCCCTTCCTCCGCCGCACGCTGGACGGTTCGGGCGCGACCTGCGAGGTGGTGCTCGTTCCCGGAACGCCGTCCACCGTCGTCTTCCGCGCCTTCCACGGCATCACCGACGGCCGCGGCCTGCTCCTGTGGGCCGCGGACGTGTTCCGCGCACTGCGCGGCGAGGACCCGCTGGGCGCGGACTCGCGGCTCAACGACGAGGAACTGCTGCGCGGGCTCGACCGGCCGGGTGGGCTGCCGCCGGCCCTTCCCGCGCCGAAGATGGAGTGGCCCTCCCTGCTCGGACGCCGCTCGACGGGCTCCGCCGGCCTGCTCTGGCGCCGCCGGACCGTCGACGGCCGCCACCCGGCCGCGACGGCCAAGGTGGCCGCGGCCCTGGCGCAGGCGTACGGCTCGGGACGCGGACGGTTCTTCGTTCCGGTGGACCTCCGCCGGTACCGTCCGGACCTGCGCTCCACGGCTTCGCTGGTCCGCGCGCTGCGGCTGGACGTCGGCGCCGGCGACGGCTGGCAGGAGGTCCAGCAGCGGATCCTCACCGCGCTGGCCGAGGGCGAGGAGCTGGCGACGACGTTCGCCGACTCGGTGCTGCGCATGCCGCTGCCGGTGCTACGGACCGTCAACGCCGGGATGGACCGCTTCGCGACCTGGAAGAACCGGTACAACAGCACCGCCTACCTCTCCCACATGGGCACCGTCGACCTCGCCGACTACTCCGCCGGGGACTTCCGGGCCAGGACGGTCTACTCGCTGGGCACCACGAGCCCCGGCAGCCCGCTGGAGGTCGACCTGGTGGAGAGCGCGGGTCGCACGGAGATCACCGTGGCCTGGCACGACAGCCCCGGCGTGGCGGAGCGCGCCGAAGCCGTCCTGGACACCGTCGAGGAGGCGCTGTCCCCCCGGAAGAACCGGCAGTGGGAGGGGAACCGCACCGAGCGGTCACTGCCCTCCGACCGCTCGGTGGTCGAGCTCTTCCGCGAGCAGGTCGAACGCACCCCGGACCGGATCGCGCTCAGCGGCCCCGAGGGCGACGTCACCTACGCGGAGCTGAGCCGCCGCGCGGACGCGGTCGCCGCCGCACTGCGGAAGCAGGGAATCGGGCCCGGCGACGTGGTCGGACTGCTCGCCGGCCGCACGGTCGCCGGCATGGCCGGACTGTGGGGCGTGCTCCGGGCCGGAGCCTGCTACCTCCCCCTGGACACCCGGCACCCGGACGCGCGCATCGCCGACCTGCTGGCCGACGCCGGCTGCACCCACTGCCTGGCGGAACGGCCCTACGACGAACGCGAGGGCGTCCGCTCCGGCTGCAAGGTCCTGGTCCTGGACGACCTCGTGGACTGCGACGTCCCCGAGAACGGGCACGACACCGCCGTCAGCCCCGACGACCTCGCCTACGTCATCTACACCTCCGGATCCACCGGCCGCCCCAAGGGCGTCCAGATCGAACACCGCAACCTGCTCAACTACGTCCACTGGGCCACCCGTGAGTTCGGCGTGGACGAGGACACCCGGCTGCCGCTGCTGACCTCGCCCTCCTTCGACGTCACCGGCACCTCCGTCTACCTGCCGCTGCTGGCCGGCGGCCGGGTGATCCTGATGCGGGACGACCCCAACCACCTCTCGCTGCGCACGCTGCTGCAGGACTCGGGCGCCAACACGCTCAACCTGACGCCGTCCCACCTCGACCTGATCGGGCACCTCGACCTGTCACCCACCGGGTACCGCACGGTGATCGTGATCGGCGAGCAGCTGCGGGTGGAGGTCGCCGCGCGGGCCCAGGAGATGTTCGGGCCGCAGTGCCGGATCATCAACGAGTACGGCCCGACCGAAGCCACCATCGGGTGCACCGCGCACACCTTCGACCCCGAACTGGACGGCGCGGGTGCCGTGGTGCCGATCGGCCGGCCGGCCGACAACACCACGGTGTTCCTGCTCGACCAGGACCGGCGTTTCGTCGCCCCCGGCGAGACCGGCGAGATGTACCTGGGCGGCGTGCAGCTCGCCCGCGGCTACCTCGGCCGTCCCGAGCTCAACGCGGAGCGCTTCGTCCGTCTCGCCGACGGCAGCCGGGTCTACCGCACCGGCGACCTGGCCCGGATCATGCCCTCGGGCGGCATCGAGTACATCGGGCGCATCGACGACCAGGTCAAGGTGCGCGGCCACCGGGTGGAGCCGGCCGAGGTGGCCCAGGCCCTGGAGGAACACCCCGCCGTGGACCGCGCCGTGGTGATCGCCAGGACCAGGCCCGGCCAGTCGGGCAAGGCCCTGTACGGCTACGTCCTGACGAAGTCGCCGGTGACGGAAGGGGAGTTGACCGAGCACCTGACCGCGAAACTGCCCTCCTACATGGTGCCGGCCGCCACCATGGTGGTACCGGAGCTGCCCTACACGGTGAGCGGGAAGGTGGACGCCAAGGCCCTGCCCGACCCGTTCGGCGACGAGCCGGACACCGCCGCGCAAGACGGGACGGGCCCACTCACCCCGCTGGATCCCGTCGAGAAGGCGGTGGCGGAGATCTGGGCCCGCATCCTGGAGGTGGAGCCCTCCCGGCTGGACGCCCAGGCCGACTTCCACCAGCTCGGCGGGGATTCGGTCTCGCTGCTCGCCATGCTCGCGGCCGTCTGTCGCGAACTCCTGACCCCGGAACAGGAAGGCGCTTTCATGGGCGAGCTGGCCGGCATCCTCGGCGAGCCGACCCTGGAACGCGTGGCAGCCCTCGCCCGCACGACCCGCGGCTAGCCGCGCCGCCACGCACCGGCTCTGCCCCGCACCGCCGTTGGACCGGCGGGCGGGGCGGAGCCGGTGCGGTGACGACGGCAGTCGCGACGGCTCCGAACCGGGTGTCGCGGCCATTCTCGTCCGGACGGCGGACGGCAGGCTGCGGGCTGCGCGAACTGCGGACTGCGGGCTGCGAGCTGCGAGCTGCGGGCTGCGAGCTGCGGGCTGCGGGCTGCGAGCTGCGAGCTGCGGGCTGCGAGCTGCGAGCTGCGAGCTGCGGGCTGCGAGCTGCGGGCTGCGGGCTGCCTGACCGTCTGACGGTCTGCGCAGGCCTGCGGGGGTTTCCCGAACGTTTCCCGTCTCCTGACGAGTTGGGAGACGGCCGCCTCGTGGTTTTCGGCCGCCCGGTGCGGAAGGCTCGACCCATCGGCCCGCCGGAGCTCACAGGGGCTCCGCCGGCCCAGCCGCGCTCCGCCGGGCCGACCCAGAAGCCACCCGCCGGTCGCGCACCACCCAGGAGCGGGGGAGCACGAGAATCCCGGTGCCGCCGCACCGGGCCGATCGTGCGGCTCCTCCCCGGGCCTCGGGTGGTACGACGTCCGCCGAGGACCGGAGCACCGCCATGAGAGTCAGCCTCGCCACCGCGGCAGTCGCCGCCGCCCTCGCCCTCGCCGTCGCACTCGGTCCGGTGCTCGGCATCGCCGACAGCACCGGCAGCACCGGCGCTTCCGACCGATCCGGCAAAGGCGACCTCGTGCTCGCCGCCGCCGGTGCGGACTGCGCGGTCCTCGCGCCGGGCGCCTCGGCTGTCGCCGAGAGCGCGGTGCGGGCGGCCTGCTCACAACTCGGCACCTGGTACACCTGGGGTGGCGGTCACGGCGCCCGGCCCGGTCCGACGTACGGCCACCCGGACGGGGTGGATCCGGCCAGCGACCACGACGCGGAGCGGCTCGGCTTCGACTGCTCGGGCCTGGTCCGGTACGCATATGCCCGGGCGACCGGCCAGGACGTGCTGAACGGTCCGGCCGCCGAGCAGTTCTACACGGTCCACGCGGCGCAGCGCCTCACCGCCGACCAGGTCCCCGGGTCACTGCTGCCGGGTGACCTGATCGCGTACGGCAGCTCGGCCGCCCTGCATCACATCGCCGTCTACCTGGGCGCCGGGCGGATGGTCGAGGCCCGGCAGTCCGGGACACGCGTCGCGGTCAACGACGTACGGTTCGGCAGCGAGCTGTTCGGTGCGGTGCGGATCGATCCGGGCCCGGTGCAGGGCCACCTGGTCGGCACCTGGGGCACCGGTGTGTGGACGCACGCCCAGCCCGCGGCGGAGAGCACCCGGGTGTACGCCTTCGCCGGGCCGACCGTCGTGCGGGTGGGCTGCCAACAGCACGCCCAGAGCGTGACGGCCGAGGGCATCACCAACGACGCCTGGTCGTTCCTGCCGGACTACCGGGCATGGATCAGCAACATCTACCTCCAGGGCGGCTACTGGCTCGACGGGGTCCCGGCCTGCGGTTGAGCGTTCCACGGGCTCCAACCGGCCGGGAGGGCAAGGATGTTCAGGAAACCGACCGGGCCGCGGCCGGTGCCATCACGCCCGCCCGGCGCAGCAGCCAGCGGTTGGCCCGGCCGACCAGGCCCGCCCGGTCCAGGACCCCGATCACCTTGGACGCCATCTCCGTCTTGACGCCCTGCCAGTGCGGGTTTGCCCGGGCGGCATCCCGCCCGACCCTCGGGTCGATGCCGACCGCGGCGTAGACCCGAGGGTTGATCAGGCTCTTGGTCGCCCGGAGGATGATCAGGCCGATGAACAGCTGCTCCCAGCGGCGACGGACCGGGCCGAGGTGCTTGCGCTGGAGTTCCTCGCGGGCGTAGCTGATGTGCCGCGACTCCTCGATCACATGGATCCGCGAGACCTGACGGGTCAGCGGCTGGAGCGACTCGTCGTTCATCATCTCGCGCTGGAAGGCGTCCAGGATCTCCTCGACGTACATGGTGCCGCCGAAGGTCTGGCTGTGCGTCGAGGTGGCCTTGAAGAAGCGGCCGAGTTCGTGCGAGAGCCGACCGGGCCCGTAGGCGGGCACGCCCATCCAGGAGATCATCTTCGCGAACATCACCGAGTGCCTGCACTCGTCGGCGATCTCCGTCAGCGCGTACTGCACGTGCGCGGTGGTCGGGTCGCGGTCGAAGGCGTGGCGCAGCAGCATCTGCATCAGGATCTCCTCGAACCAGATGCCCACGCTGGCGATGCTGGCCACCTCGTGCTTGCTGAGCTCGATCCGCTGGTCCTCCGTCAGCTGCTCCCAGAGCTCGGTGCCGTAGAGGGAGAGGTGCCTCGGCGGGGAGTAGTAGCGGCCGGGCAGCGGGGCGGCGGCCCAGTCGACGTCCTTGAGCGGGTCGAAGGAGAGCTTCGCGGACGAGGCGAGCAGCCGCTCGGCCGTGCGCTGACGGTCCCGGACCAGCTTGTCGGTGCCGGTACGGGCCCCCGGGCCGGTGCGGGTGCGCTGGGTCGCGGTCATGGGCAACTCCTCCTCGGCTCACCGAGGGGCGGCCGGCCTGGCGGGCCCCTCCCTCTCAGAAGCTAGAGACTATTAGACGTGGCGTCAATAGCGTGTCGACAAGCGGCGCGCGAGCGTGCGGAAGGGAGTCGGGACGTGTCGGAGGGGCTCGGAACGCACCACCGGCGGGCGCCACGAAAGCCCTGGATGCGCTGGATGCGCTGGGCGCCCTGCACGGACAGGCCGCACAGGGCGCACAGGGCGCACCGGAGGTACTCGACGTACCGGACACCGCGAGCGCAGCGCCGGACGCAGGACGTGCGGACAGCCGGTCAGTGGGACGGCGCGCCCTTCTCGGGCGGGAGGACGGGGGCGGGCACGGCGGACCAGTAGTCGGGGTCGATCGGCTCGCGGCGTCGAAGGTCGGACCTGACCTGGTCGGCCAGCCTGCGGGTGTCGCGACGGTTGACCGCCGCACCGAGACCCGCACCGACCAGCAGCGGTGTCAGCGACGGCAGCCTGCGCAGGGTGCTCCGGGCCAGCCGCTTGCGCAGCTTCTGCCGCACCTCCGCGCCGATCGCCACCGCCGCGATCCCGGCCGGGCCGAGCAGCGCGGACGGGTCGATGCCCCGCCGGTTCGCCCAGGCCGCGACGTACGCGGTGCCGCGCTGCGCGGCGCTGCCGCCGGCGGGCTGCCCGTAGACCTGGTGCAGCTCGGCGATCAGCTTGACCTCCACCGCCGCCACCGCCAGCGTCTCGGAGGCGATCTCCACGGCCATCGCGGGTGGCACCGGGAGCATCGCCACCGCGCCGACGCTCGCACCGACGGCGGCCGACGCCCGGCAGGCCCCGGCGACCAGCCGGTCGGCGAGGTCCTCGGGGCCTGCGGCGTCCGGATGGTGGGCCCGCAGCGTAGCCAGGTCCCGTACGGGGATGCGCGGCGCGGACTGCACCAGTCGGTCGGCCAGCAGCCGGCCGCCCTCGCCCGCGCCCTTCGCCGCCGCGAGGCTTCCGCGTCCGAGCAGTCCGGCCACCGAACCCACCAGTGCGGTGGCCCGCTCGGCGCCCCTGCGCCGGTACCACCGCTCACGGGCCTCGGGGGTCTGCCCGGGAAGCTGCCGCTCCATCTCCGCGGCGAGTGCGGACAGCTCCTCGGCGGCGATGGCGGCCTCGTCAGGGCCTGCCGTCCCCTGCGGCCCGGTTTCCTCGTGGGCCCCCTCGGCCCCCTGCGACCCCTGAGCCCTGTCGGCCCCCTCGGCGCCTTGGGCCCCCTGGGCCTGTTCGGCCGCGCCGGGATGCTCGGCTGCGTCGGCGTTCGGCCGAGCGGTGGCCACCGACGGGTCGGGCGTCTGCCCGTCGCCGCCCCGGCCGACCCGGCGAAACCTGCGGAAGGACGATCCCATGCCCTCCGCCTACCCGGCCCACCGCGCCGACACGCCTCACCGCCCCGTACCGTCACCCCACCACCGTCCCCGCTCACAGCCAGTGGTGAAACGGCGGTGGGGCCGCCCGAAGGCGACCCCACCGCACTGCGGTCCTGCCGTGCCGGCTACGGGAGGGTGATGTAGAAGCCGGTGTCCACGTGGTTCCCGGAGTTGTCGTACGTGACGACCGTGAGCGTCTGCGCGGCGCTGCCGCAGGCCGAGTTCGGCGTGGTCTCGACCCGGATGGAACCACCGTGCGAGGAGTAGTCCCGCAGGATGGCCGAGGGGACGCTGCGGTCCACGTCGATCCAGGACTGCGAGACGTGCACGCAGTAGAGGCCGGTGGACGGGTGTCCGACGTAGTCGACGTACTTGGTCTTCACCAGGTCACCGTTGGCCGCCACCTCGGCCGCCGCGGTGGCGTGCGGTGCGTACGCGTCGACCGGAGCGGCGACCGCCGAACCGGCCCCCAGCGCCAGCGTGGCGCCTGTGGCAAGTGCGACCAGCGCCGAAATGCCCTTGCGCATGACATCCTCCTCTGCTGCCCGCTCCCCCTGGGAGTCGGGCGAAACGACCCAAACGCCGGGCATCCTTCCGGCGCCGACCGGGCCTCGGCGCCAGCCACCCGGCTGATGGCGACAGGACCACCCGTTCGGGTAGGGACGAATCCTTTCTGCCTACGCTGAACGGCCCACCACCCGGGTCGAGCGGAGTACCGGACTCGTCGGTCTTCTCCCGGGCGACCTCCGACGCCCCCGCCCCGGGCATCCACCGACGACATCCGATGACCGCTGATGACCTCCGTTGCCGTTGATGACCCCGGCCGGTCTCGGACGCCCCCGGGCCTCCTCCGGGCACCTCCACGACGCCTCCCGGGCTTCCCGAGACGCCCCGGTACTCCCCGGACTCCCCCGGACCGCGGGATGCCAGAATCTGGACAGCGCGGCACTCGGCCGCGCCCTCGGGAGGAGAGAAACGTGCACACCGACGCAGCCCCGATCGCGGCCATCGACATCGGCGGTACCAAGATCGCTGCGGCGCTGGTGGGCGGCGACGGAACGCTGCTGACACGCACTCAACGGCCCACCCCGGCCGCCTCCGACGGGGAGACCGTACTCGGCGCGGTGCTCGACGCGCTGGACGAACTGGCCACCGCCCCTGGCTGGTCCGAGGTGCGGGCGCTGGGCGTCGGCAGCGCCGGTCCGGTGGACATCAGCCGAGGCACCGTCAGCCCGGTCAACATCCCCGGCTGGCGCGGGTTCCCGATCGTGGAGCGGCTGGCGGCCCACCCCGCCGCCGAGGGGCTGCCGGTCGTACTGGCCGGGGACGGCATCGCCGTCGCCGCGGCCGAACACCGCTTCGGCGCGGCACAGCCGTACGACAACGCGCTGTGCATGGTGGTCTCCACGGGCGTCGGCGGTGGGTTGATCCTGAACGGCCGGCTCCACACCGGCCCCACCGGAAACGCGGGCCACATCGGCCACATCACCGTCGACCTCGACGGCGATCCGTGCCCGTGCGGCAGCCGGGGTTGCGTGGAACAGCTGGCCAGCGGTACCGCCATCGCCCGCTACGCGCTGCGCTCCGGCTGGCGCCCGGCCGCGCAGGACGCCTCGGCCGTCGCCGTGGCCGCCTCGGCGCGCGCCGGGGATCCGATCGCACTGGCGGCGTACGAGCGGGCGGGGCAGGCGCTGGCCGCCGCGATCGCCGCCACGGCGACCCTGGTCGAGCTGGACGCGGTGGTGATCGGTGGCGGGGTGGCGCAGGTCGGCGGTCTGCTGCTCGACCCGCTCCGGGCCCACCTGCGGACCTACGCGGCCCTGCCGTTCGCCGCCGGGATCACCGTGCACCGGGCCCTGCTCGGTACCGACGCCGGCCTGGTCGGCGCTGCTGCGGTCGCCATGGGGCTCTGAGCGAACGGGGCAAGCCCGTGCCCTGGGCCATACGCTCCCCGGCCCTCGGCCGGGTGCACCCTCCCGGCCGAAGGCCGACGACGCGTTCCCGCCGTGCCGGCGGGGCAGGGACCACCGGGTGCCCGGGCCTCGGCCGATGGCGGTTCTCCGGCGGTTCTCCGGCGGTTTTCCGCACGTTCCCGTCGGCTCCCGGCCCGGATCTCGCGTGGAGGGACCGGAGGAGCCCATGGGACGATGGCAGGGCTGATGACTGACCCCCGGGCGGTTGCGTGGCCATGCATGCCGAGGAGCAGGGACCTGGTGCGGCGCCCCACCGCAGGAACACGGGTGGGGCGCAGGAGCACGACGACCTGCTGGTGGTCCCGATCGCGACCGCGCTGATCGCCGACGACGGCCGGATCCTGCACTGGAGCCCGGACGCGGAGGCCCTGCTCGGTTACTCCACCGAGGAGGCGGTCGGCCGTTTCGCCGCAGACCTGCTGGTCACCGACGAGCGGCGGCCCGAGGTGCTGGGCATGTTCGACAGCATCCTGAACGGGCAGCCGTGGTCGGGCGTGTTCCCGGTGCGGCACCGCTCGGGCCACCTGGTGGACGTGCAGTTCCGGACCCATCCGGTCGCGGGTCCCGAGGGCCAGCAGCTGGTGCTCGCGGTGGCCTCGGACGTGACCGCGCTGCAGCGGTTGCAGGCCGATCTCGCGGTGCTGGACGGCTTCTTCACGCAGGCCCCGGTGGGAATGGCGGTCTACGACCGGGAGCTGCGCTTCGTCCGGCTCAACGAGGCGCTGGCGCGGGTGAACGGACTGTCGGTGGCCGAGCACCTGGGCCGCCGGGTGACAGACGTGCTGCCGGGGATCAACGGCGCCGAGGTCGAGGCGGTGATGCGGCAGGTGATGGCGGACGGCGCTCCCGTGGTGGATGCCCGGTCGCACGGCCGGACGCCGGGTGACCCGGACCACGACCATGCCTGGTCGGCCTCCTACTTCCGGCTCCAGCGACCGGACGGCGAGGTGCTCGGGGTCAGCTCCACCATCGTCGACGTGACCGCGCGCTACCGGGCCGAGTCGCGGGCCGTGCGGGCGCAGGAGCGGCTCTCGGCGTTGGTCGCGGCGGGTGAGTCGATCGGCACCACACTCGATCTGCGGCGCACCGCACGCGAGTTGGTCGATGCGATGGTGCCCCGAGTGGCGGACGTCGCCGGGGTGTTCGCACTGGAGCGGCTGGTCTCCGGCCCGGAGAAGCCGGAGACCGAGACGTGGGACGACAAGGCGCAGCAGGACGGCGGGGAGAAGGAGCAGCAGGACGGCAGGGAGCGGGACGGCGGAGAAGGGGCTGGCGCACGGCCGGAGGGCGAGGAAGGCGTGCAACAGGTGCGTCGGCTGGCGGTGGGGACGACGGACCCGGCGTACCCCCTGAAGCACCTGCCCATCGAGGCGGTGTACCGGATACCGCGGGACTCGCCGTACGCGCGGGCGATGGCCACGGGCCGGACGGTGGTCGTGCCGTCCTGGGAACTCCCGCTGCTCACCGCCGACATGCCGCCCGAGCAGGAGGAGGCCTACCGGGGCAAGCGGTCGCAGCCGGTGCGGATCACTCCGCTGGTCGCCCGGGGCACGGTGCTGGGCATGGTGGTGTACGCGCGACGCGGCGAGCGGCCCTCCCTGGAGGAGGAGGACGCCCGGCTGGGCGACGAGCTGGTGGCACGGGCTGCGGTGGCGATCGACAATGCCCGGCTCTACCAGCAGCAGCACGAGACGGCACTGGCCAGGGCGGAGGCGCTGCGTACCGCGAAGGCGGCCCAGTCGCGGCTGGCGCTGGTGAACCGGGCCTCGGCCCGGATCGGCACCACGCTCGATCTGGGCCAGACCGCACGGGAGTTGGCCCAGGTCGCGGCGCCCGAACTGGCGGACACGGTGGTGGTGGAGGTCCTCGACGCGCTGGTACGCGGCGAGGAGCCGATCACGCCGAGCCCGGCGGACCGGTCGGCGGTGCTGCGCCGGATGGCCTTCAACGCCGCGCGGGGTTCGCGGCTGCGGCCGATCGCGGAGGTCGGCAGTGTGCACCGGTTCCACCCGTCCACGCCGTACGCCTGGGCGCTGGCGCACCGCCGCCCGGTACTGATCCCGGTCCTGGAGGGCGCCGCGCTGAGCTGGTTCGCCGAGGACACGCGGCGGCTGGCCACCGCCGCGCGGGAGGAGGTCGGCTCGTGCATGGTGGTTCCGCTGATCGCCCGGGGTTCGGCGATCGGGGTGACGGCCTTCTACCGGCACCGGAGCCAAGCACCCTTCGGCGAGGATGACTTGGCGCTGGCCGGGGAGCTGGCGGCCCGGGCGGCGGTCTCCATCGACAACGCCCTGCTGTACAGCCGGGAACGCGACGCGGCCCGGCAGCGCCAGCTGGCGCTGGACGAGGCCCACGCCGCGCAGCAGCGCCTCGCCCTGCTGAACGAGGCCAGCAACCGGATCGGGGCCACCCTGGACGTCCACCGCACGGCCCGGGAGCTGGTCGAGGTGGTGGTGCCGCGTTTCGCCGACTTCACCACGATCGACCTGCTGGAGTCGGTGCTGGAGGGCGAGGAGCTCACCGTGCTGCCGATGGACGGTCCGGTGCTGATGCGCGCGGTCGCCGTCGGCGAGGCGGACGAGCACGGCAACCTGACGGAGGACGGCATGATGTCCGACACCTCGGATCCGGTCGGCGGCCTCTCGCAGTCCGCCGAGGTGTACGCGCAGAGTCTGCGGACCGGGCGGTCGATCCTGGTGGCGGAGGTGGACGAGAAGGCGCTGCGCCGGATCGTGGCCGCGCCGGAGCGGGTGGTGCCGAGCCTGGCGGCGGGCGTGCACTCGTACCTGATGGTGCCGCTGCTGGCGCGGGGTGTGGTGCTGGGCGGGGCGGAGTTCGTCCGGACCGCCAATCCGGAGCCGTTCACCATCGCGGACGTGGCGCTCGCGGAGGAGCTGGCGGCGCGCGCGGCGGTGTCCATCGACAACGCCCGGCTGTACCGGCGCGAGCGGGACACCGCGCTGACGCTCCAGCGCAGCCTGCTGCCGCAGGAGGTGCACCGCTCGCTCGGTCTGGAGATCGCGTACCGCTACCTGCCGAGCAGTGTGATCAGCGAGGTGGGCGGCGACTGGTTCGACGTGGTGCCGCTGTCCGGCGGGCGGGTCGCGCTGATCGTCGGCGACGTGATGGGCCACGGCATCCGGGCCGCCGCGACGATGGGCCAACTCCGCACGGTGGCGAGGACGTTGATCACGATCGACCTGGATCCCGCCCGGGTGCTGCGGCGGCTGGACGACGCTGCGGCGGCAGTCGGCGAGGGGCAGTTCGCGACCTGTGTCTGCGTGGTCTTCGACCCGCTCGACCGGAGCTGCACCGCCGCCAGCGCCGGGCACCTGCCGCCCGTGCTGGCCGAGGCGCCGGGTTCGGCGCGCCTGCTGGAGCTGCCGCCGGCCGCACCGCTGGGGGTCGGCGGGGTGCCGTTCGAGTCCGTGCACTTCACCCTGCCCGAGGACGGCATCCTGGTGCTCTACACCGACGGCCTGGTGGAGCGCCGGGACCAGGATCTGGACGAGGGCCTGGAGCTGCTGCGCCGTACGGTGGCCGACCGGCGGCCCACGCTGGAGCAGACCTGCGACGCCGCGCTCACCGCACTGACCTCGGACACCGTCCAGGGCGACGACATCGCCGTGATCATGGCCCACGCCCGTCCGGTGGGCTCGGACCAGCTGGCCGTGCTGCCACTGGCGGGCGACCCGTCGATGGCCGGCCACGCGCGGCGGTTCGTCCGCCGTACGCTCAGGTCCTGGGGTCTCACCATGCTGATCGACCACGCCGAGCTGCTGACCAGCGAGCTGATCACCAACGCGCTGGTGCATGCCGGGGCGCCGACCGAGGTGCGGATCTTCCGCAATGCGGACCTGACGGTGGAGGTCGCCGACATCGACAGTCACGCGCCGAGGATCCGCCGGGCCCGGGCATCCGACGAGGGCGGCCGCGGCATGCACCTGATCAACGAGCTCGCCCACCGCTGGGGCAGCCGGAGCACCCCCGAGGGCAAGGTCGTCTGGTTCGAGCTGGAGATCCCGCCGGGCAGCACGCACTGAGCCCTCGGGGCGCGGGGACGTCCGGGGGGCGCGGGGCCCGCTGCCCGGGGGCACGGAGACCGCGCGGACAGCCGCGTGGGGCGCGGCCGGGCGGCCCCTTCCACCCGGGCCGAGGCGAGGCGGGGTCACCGTCCGTCCGCCGCCGGTCCGGGCAGGTCGGCGGCGGCGAGCAGGGCGTGAACGGTCGCCTCCATGGTGCGGCGGGCCGCTTCGGTGTCGAGGCCGCCGCTGCGCCAGTGGTGCCAGGTGCTCCAGGTGGTCACGGCGTCCAGTCCGTTGAGCAGGTCGGCCCTGCGGCTCTCGGGCAGCGGGTCGAGTTCGACGGCGAAGACCTCGGCGAGGCGCTGCCGGGCGAAGTCCATGACATCCCGGGTGACCCGCTGGATGCGTTCGGACGGACTCTCCATGCGCATGACCGCCAGACGCGTCGGTGTGAGCCATTCCAGGATCCGCGCACGCTGTTCCACGAGCGCCGCCACCCGCACCTCCCGCCTCCCGTCCGTCGGCAACGGCCTGGTCCGGGCGCCCAGTTGGTCCAGGCGTCGGGTGATGGCGATGTCCGTCAGCTGGGCGATGTCCTCGAAGTGGTGGAACACCAGGCGGCGTGACACCCCGGCGCGTTCGGCGACCCGGTCCGCCACGAAGCGCGACTCCCCCTCGTCCAGCAGGGAGAGCAGCGCGTCGGCGATCTTCTCCCGGGTCTGCCGCCCGCGTTCCGTACGACCGTCCGGAGCGCGCCGGTCGGTCTCCTGCGCGGCCTGTTCCACCTCGGGGCCTCCTCCCTCTCGTTGACATTGTTGCACTCCAGATGCAAATGTACGGCTGCACTCGGAGTGCAATTAGTTTTCGGGCAGGGCGCGGAGCGACCGCTGCCGTAGGAAAGGGCGACTCGCCGATGTTCACCACCGTGGGGCGATGGTGCGCCCGCAGACCCAGGAGAACCGTGGCCGCCTGGCTGCTGCTGCTCGCCGCCGCAGTCGTCGCCGTGGGCGTGTTCGGGCGGGTCACCACCGATGCGGTCACCATCCCGGGCAGCGACAGCCAGGCCGCGAGCGACGCCGCCAGGGCCTTCCCCGGCTCCGCCTCGGGCAGGCAGCCCGTCGTGCTGCACACCGCCGCGAACGCGCCGCGGCTCACCTCCGCCGACGCGACCACGGCGGTCGGGGCCGCGGCACGGGCCATCGCCGAGGTGGACCACGTGGTGGCCGTCACCACGCCGTACGACCCGGCCGGCCGGGCGGCCATGAGCCCCGACGGCCACACCGCCTACCTGTCCGTCGAACTCGACGTCACCGGGCGGGACATCACACCGGGGATCACCCGGGACATCGTTGCAGCGGCCCGCCCGGCTACCGCGGCCGGCATCGAGGTCACCCCCGGGGGCTTCCTGGCCGCCGCCGTCGACAAGGGCTCCACCGGCCACAGTGAGGTCATCGGCCTCACGACCGCGTTCGTCATCCTCGCCGTCTCCTTCGGCGGCCTGCTCGCGGCCGGCGTCCCGCTGCTCGTCGGCGCGGTCGGGCTCGGCATCTCACTGTCCGCACTCGGCCTGGTGGGCCACCTGGTCGACATGCCGGACTCCGGCGAGACCATCGCGGCCATGGTCGGACTGGGCGTGGGCATCGACTACGGCCTCTTCTGCCTCACCCGGTTCCGCGAACTGCGCGCGGCCGGCATCGGCATCGAGGACGCGGCCGTGCGCACCGTGGCCGGCTCCGGCAAGGCCGTGGCCTTCGCCGGCAGCGCGGTCGTCGCCGCGCTCACCGGCCTCGCCCTCGGCGGTCTCCCCCTGCTGTACGCGCTGGCCCTGGCGCCGGGAATGGCCGTCCTGACCGCCATGGCGGTCACCCTCACCCTGCTCCCCGCCGGACTCGTCCTGCTCGGCCGGAGGCTGACCCCGAAGACGGCGGGCGGCGCACAGACGGGCGGGGAACCCGCCGGCCGAACCGCCACCGCGACCTCTGCGGGCGCGGTCGAACCGGACGGCGCCCCGGAGGGCGGACCGGCCGGGGCCGGGCCCGGCTCCCCGAGCCGCCCGCGCGGATGGGCCCGCATCGCGGAGCAGGTCGCCGCACGGCCCTGGCGCTCCCTCCTGGTGGCCTTCGCGCTGGTCGCCGTACTCGCCACTCCCGCCACCGACCTGACGTTCGGCCAGCTCGACGCCGGCGACAACGCCGTCGGCACGGCGAGCCGCACCGCCTACGACCAGCTGTCGGCGGCCTTCGGCCCCGGGATCAACGGAACGCTCCAGGTCGTCGACACGCTGCCCTCCCCGGCGTCCGGCTCCGCCGACACCCGGATCGCCGCCGTCGGCGACGCGCTCCGGGACACCCCCGGCATCGCCGCGACCGGCCAGGCGCAGCTCAGCTCCGACGGCAGGCACGTCCGCTGGCAGGTCACCCCGGCCACCGCTCCGTCGGACCCGGCCACCGCCGCACTCGTACACCGGCTGCGCGACACCGTCCTGCCCGACGCCACCGCCGGCACCGGGCAGAGCGCCCACGTGGGCGGCACACCGGCCGGTCAGGCCGACCTCAACCAGCGTCTCGCCCACCGCATGCCGCTGATCGTCGGCTTCGTCCTCGTCGTCGCGGGGCTGCTCCTGCTGCTGGCCTTCCGCTCGCCGGTCGTCGCGGTGAAGGCCGCCCTGATGAACCTGCTGTCCGTCGCGGCCGCCTACGGCATCCTCACCGCGGTCTTCCAGTGGGGCTGGGGCGCGACCCTGCTCGGGCTGGACGGCGCCGTCCCGATCCCCGGCTACGTCCCGCTGCTGATGTTCGCCGTGCTGTTCGGTCTCTCCATGGACTACGAGGTGTTCCTGCTGACCGCCGTCCGCGAGGCGTACCTGCGCGGCGGGGACAACCGCCGTGCCGTCGTCGACGGCCTGGCCGGTACCGGACGGATCATCTCCTCCGCCGCTCTGATCATGGTCAGCGTCTTCCTGAGCTACCTGCTGTCGGACGACCCCGTGGTGAAGATGTTCGGCATCGGCCTGGCCGCCGCCGTCGCGCTCGACGCCACGGTCGTCCGGGGCATCCTGGTTCCGGCCGGCATGATCCTGCTCGGGGACCGCAACTGGTGGCTGCCCGGCCTGCTCGACCGTCTGCTGCCGCACGTGGACATCGAGGGCGACGGCCACCCCGACGCCCCTCCGACCGGCCTCCTCCCGACCGGCTCCGACGCCCCGGCCGACCTCGACGACCCGGACCGGTCCGGTGATCCGGTCGACCCCGAAGCCCGGTCCGACGAGCGCGGGTTGCGCGGGCCGCAGCCCGCCGACCACGGCGCCGGGGCCTGACTGCGGGCCCGCACGGCGACCACGACACCACGACACCGCCGCGCTACCGCGTCACCGCGTCACCCGGCCCCGGGCCGGTGAGAACGGTCCCCACCGTCCTCACCCGGCCCGGGGCCGGGGCCGTCCGCTACTGCGGGGTCACGTACGCGCCCGAGATGCCGCCGTCCACCAGGAAGGTGTTCGCCGTCATGAAGGACGAGTCGTCGCTGGCCAGGAAGGCGACGGCAGCGGCGATCTCCTCGGGTTCGGCGAACCGGCCCAGGGGGATGTGGACCAGTCGGCGGGCGGCGCGCTCGGGGTCCTTGGCGAAGAGCTCCTGGAGCAGCGGCGTGTTGACGGGCCCGGGGCAGAGGGCGTTGACCCGGACGCCCTCACGCGCGAACTGGACGCCCAACTCCCTTGACATCGACAGCACTCCGCCCTTGGAGGCGCTGTAGGAGATCTGCGAGGTCGCCGCGCCCATCACCGCCACGAAGGACGCGGTGTTGATGATCGACCCCTTGCCCTGCCGCTGCATGTGCGGGATCGCGTACTTGCAGCACAGGTACACGCTGGTCAGGTTGACCTCCTGGACGCGCTTCCAGGCGTCCAGACCGGTGGTGAGGATCGAGTCGTCGTCCGGCGGCGAGATGCCCGCGTTGTTGAAGGCGATGTCCAGGCTGCCGAACTCGCGCACGGTGGTGGCGTACATCTCCCGGACGGCGTCCTCGTCGGTGACGTCCGCCTGGATGAACAGGCCGCCCACCTCCGCGGCGGCCTTCTGTCCGCTGTCCTCGTTCATGTCGACGCAGACCACCTTGGCGCCCTCGGAGGCGAACCGCTTCGCGGTGGCCAGTCCGATGCCGCTTCCCGCGCCGGTGATGACGGCCACTCGGCCGGTCAGTCGCTGGGTCATGCTGCTCACTCCTCGGTTCGCTCTTCGCTTCAGTCGTCGGTGCAGTGAATCGGTGCAGTGGTCGGGTCGACCGCCGGTTCAGCCGCCGGTGCAGTGGTAGGTTCAGTCGTCGGTTCAGTCGTCGGTCGAGATGAAGACGTTCTTGGTCTCGGTGAAGGCGAGCACCGCGTCGGGTCCGAGCTCGCGCCCGAGACCCGACTGCTTGAAGCCACCGAACGGGGTCGAATACCGCACCGAGGAGTGGGAGTTGACGGAGAGGTTCCCCGCATCCACCCCGCGGGCCACCCGCAGTGCCCGGCCGACGTCCCGGGTCCAGATGGATCCGGAGAGCCCGTACTCGGTCCGGTTGGCGATCCGCAGCGCGTCCTCCTCGTCGCGGAACGGCACCACCGCGACGACCGGCCCGAAGATCTCCTCGGTGAACGCGGGCGAGTCCTGGTCCACCGGTGCGAGCACGGTCGGCGGGAACCAGAAGCCCCGGCCCTCCGGCGTCAGCCCCTGCACCGCGACCGGCGCTCCGGCCGGAACGTAGGAGGCGACCCGGTCGCGCTGCGCGGCCGAGATCAGCGGACCCATCTCGGTCTTCTCGTCGCGCGGGTCGCCGACCCGTACGCCGAGGACGGCCGGTTCGAGCAGTGCCATGAAGTCGCCGAACACCGACTCCTGGACCAGGATGCGCGAGCGGGCGCAGCAGTCCTGCCCGGCGTTGTCGAAGACCGCGTACGGCGCGGTGGCGGCGGCCTTCGCCAGATCGGCGTCGGCGAACACGATGTTGGCGCTCTTGCCGCCCAGTTCCAGGGTGACCGGCTTGACCTGCTCGGCGCAGCCGGCGGCCACCTCCCGGCCGACCCGGCCCGATCCGGTGAAGACCACCTTGCGGACGTCCGGGTGGGTGACGAAGCGCCGGCCGACCACCGGTCCGCGTCCGGGCAGGACCTGGAACACGCCCTCGGGGAGGCCCGCGATCCTGGCCAGCTCGGCGAGCCGCAGCGCGGTCAGCGGGGTGAGTTCGGCGGGCTTGAGGACCACCGTGTTGCCGGCGGCCAGGGCCGGTGCGAGACCCCAGGCGGCGATGGGCATCGGGAAGTTCCACGGGACGATGACGCCGACGACGCCGAGCGGCTCCTGGAAGGTGACGTCGATGCCTCCGGCAACCGGGATCTGGCGTCCGAAGAGCCGTTCGGGTGTGGCGGCGTAGTACTCGATGACGTCGCGGGCGTTGCCGGCCTCCCAGCGGGCGTTGCCCACCGTGTGCCCGGCGTTGGCGATTTCGAGCTGCGCCAGGTTCTCCAGATCGGCGTCGACGGCGGCGGCGAAGGCGCGCAGCAGCCGGGCGCGGTCGGCGGGGCCGACCCGCCGCCAGGTGTCGAAGGCGGCCTTGGCCCGGGCGATCGCCGCGTCGGTCTCGGCGATCCCCGCCATGGCGACGGTCTCGATCACCTCTTCGGTGGCCGGGTCGACCACCTGGAAGAGGTCGGGTTCGGTCATGCGGAGGTCTCCTTGCGGCTGCTGGTCCGGACGAATGCTTCGAAGAGTCGGAGGTCGGCCGGGTCGGCCTCGGGGTGCCACTGCACGCCGAGGACGAAGCGGCGGTCGGGCCGTTCCAGGGCCTCGACACTGCGGTCGGTGCTCCAGGCGGTGGCGTCGAGCCCGGCGCCGACGCGTCCGACGGCCTGGTGGTGGTAGCAGGGCACCTTGGCGGTGCTGCCGAGGATCCGTCCGAGCCGGCTGTCGGTCCGGACGGTCACCGCCTGCTGCTGGTAGGTCGCGGGGGCGATCTGGTGCCCGTCGTCACCGGTCCGGTCGGGCAGGTGCTGGATCAGGTCGCCGCCGTGGGCGACGTTGAGCAGTTGCAGGCCCCGGCAGACGCCGAGGACCGGCAGGTCGCGGTCGAGTGCCGCGGCGAGCAGTGCCAGCTCCCAGGCGTCGCGCAGTTCGTGCGGCGGGTCGGTCCTCGGGTGCGGTTCGGCTCCGTAGCGGGCGGGTCCGATGTCGGGTCCGCCGGCGAGCAGCAGTCCGTCGAGCCGCGCCACCAGGTCGGTGGCGCCGTCCGACTGGGGCGGGAGCAGGACGGCCGTGCCGCCGGCCCGGGTGACGGCGTCCACGTACAGCTGCGGGATCAGCGCGGCGGGCTGGCGCCAGACGCCCCAGGCGGCCTCGCTGAGGTAGCCGGTGATCCCCACCAGCGGTCGGCGGCCGGTCACAGCCGCTCGAATCCGCGGCGCCGCTCCCAGTCGGTCACCGCCGCGTCGAAGGCGGCCAGTTCGACCCGGCCGGCATGGCTGTAGTGGCGGACGACGTCCTTGCCGAAGGCGAGGCCGGCCGCTTCGCTCTGCTCGAAGGCGGCCACGGCGTCGCGCAGGGTGGCGGGGACGCGCGGGGCGTCGGAGGCGTACGCGTTGCCGGTGAACTCCGGCTCCAGTTCCAGCTGCTGTTCGATGCCGTGCAGTCCGGCGGCGATCAGGGCGGCCACCGCGAGGTAGGGGTTGACGTCGCCACCGGGCACCCGGTTCTCGAAGCGCAGCGAGGAGCCGTGGCCGACCACCCGCAGGGCGCAGCTGCGGTTGTCGCGTCCCCAGGCGATCGCGGTGGGGGCGAAACTGCCCGCCACGTACCGCTTGTAGGAGTTGACGGTGGGCGCGAGCAGCAGGGCGAACTCGGCCAGGCAGGCGAGCTGACCGGCCAGGAAGTGCTCCATCACCTTGGAGAAGCCGTGCGGACCGTGGCCGGGCATCACCGGTACGCCGTCCTCGTCGCGCAGGCTGAGGTGGATGTGGCAGGAGTTGCCCTCGCGCTCGTTGAACTTGGCCATGAAGGTGAGGCTGTAGTCCTCCTGCCCGGCGATCTCCTTGGCGCCGGTCTTGTAGACGGCGTGGTCGTCGCAGGTGGTCAGCGCGTCCCCGTACTTGAAGGCGATCTCGTGCTGGCCGAGGTTGCACTCGCCCTTGGCCGACTCGACGGTGAGTCCGGCCCCGGCCATCTCGTTGCGCAGGCGGCGCAGCAGCGGTTCGATCTTCGAGGTGCCGAGGATGGAGTAGTCGACGTTGTACTGGTTGGCGGGGGTGAGCTGCCGGTAGTCCTTGTTCCACGCGTCCTCGTAGCTGTCGCGGAACACGATGAACTCCAACTCGGTTCCCACGTAAGCCTTCCAGCCGTATCCGGCGAGCCGGTCGAGCTGGCGGCGCAGCACCTGCCGCGGCGAGACCGCGACCGGGGTGCCGTCGTGGTTGTCCACGTCGCACTGGACCATCGCGGTGGCCGGGTGCCAGGGCACCATCCGCAGGGTGCCCAGGTCGGGCTTCAGTACGAAGTCGCCGTAGCCGCTGTCCCAGGAGGAGTTCTCGTAGCCGTCGACGGTGTTCATGTCGATGTCGACGGCGAGCAGGTAGCCGCAGCCCTCGGCGGAGTTGGGGACGACGTCGGTCAGGAAGTACTCGGCGGCGATCCGCTTGCCCTGGAGGCGGCCCTGCATGTCGGTCATGGCGAGGACGACGGTGTCCACCTCGCCGGCGGCGACGAGCGTGCGCAGTCGGTCGAGGGTGAGTCGCGTACCGCTCATCGTGGCTCCAATTCGCTTGTCCGATCGGTCGGTTCGGTCGGTGCCTGCTGGATCTTGGGGCCGGTGAACCAGTGCCGGGCCGAGACCAGCCACCAGATTCCGGCGGAGCCGAGCACGACGGCGACCGCGACGGGGGTGTAGTTGAAGCTGGTGACCGTGATCGGGCTGACGGTGGGCAGCATGAACACTACGGAGATCAGCACCGTCCAGCCGACCGCCAGCGTACCGACGGGCTTGCTCCAGCGGCCCAGGTGCCAGGGACCGCGCTCGAAGGCGTCACCCTGACGGAGTCTCAGGTAGACCGGGATGACGTACGCGATGTACATCCCGATGACGGAGACGGAGGTGACGGCGGCGTACGCGGTGGCGTTCCACAGGTCCTGGGCGCCGAGCAGGAACGCTCCACCGGTGGCGAGCCAGACGGCGTTGGTGGGCGTCTGGGTGCGCGGGTCGATCCGGTGCCAGATCCGCGATCCCGGCAGTGCGCCGTCACGCGAGAAGGCGTAGATCATACGGGAGTTGGCGGTCACCGAGGCCATCCCGCAGAAGAACTGGGCGCCGATGACGATCAGCAGCAGCAGTTTGGCGCCGCTCGCGCCGAGCGCGTCCAGGAAGATCTGCGCGGGCGGCACCCCGGTCGAGCTGTTGACGGCACCGTCGTAGTTCTGGATCGCGAACGTGATGCCGAGCAGCAGGATCCAGCCCGCGACCAGCGACACCACGACCGAGTTGACGATCCCCTTGGGGCCCGAGCGGGCCGCGTCGTGGGTCTCCTCGGTCATGTGGGCGGAGGCGTCGTAGCCGGTGAGGGTGTACTGCGCGAGCAGCAGGCCGAGCAGGGCCACGTAGAACGAGCTGTGGAAACCGGTGTTGTTGACGAAGCGGGTGAACACGAAGGAGGCGGAAGCGTGGTGGGACGGTATGGCGAGCAGCGCGCCGACGATGATCAGGACGCCGAAGACGTGCCACCACACGCTGACGTTGTTCAGCACGGCCACCAGCCGGACGCCCCGGGTGTTGAGCAGTCCGTGCAGCAGCAGGATGACCGCGAAGATCAGGACGGTGTGGGCGGGGGTGGAGGCGTACCCCCACTGGAGTTCGAGGAAAGCGTTGGCGAAGGAGGCGGCGCCGAAGTCGACGCCCGCGGTGACGGCGACCTGACCCATGAAGTTGCACCAGCCGGTGACCCACGACCACGCCGGTCCACGCGAGGGGGCGAGCTTGGCGGCCCAGTAGTACAGGCCGCCGGCGGTGGGGTAGCTGGAACAGATCTCGGCCATGGCGAGCGCGACGCACAGCGTCATCGCGCCCACCACCGGCCAGCCCCACGTGATGAGCGCGGGACCGCCGGTGTTCATGCCGAAGCCGTAGAGGGTCAGGCAGCCGGAGAGGATGGAGACGATCGAGAAGGAGACGGCGAAGTTGGAGAAGCCCGACATCGAGCGGGCCAACTCCTGGGTGTATCCGAGCTCTCGGAGCCGCCGCTCGTCCGCCGACAGGGAGCCGTCGGCGGGAGCGGGCGGATGTGGTGAGTGGTGGTCGGAGGACATGCGCACCCCTGGGGGTTCGGTGGGGGATTCCGAAACGTGCGCCCACGGCACTGTGGCCGCCAATGGCCCGGAAACAGACCATTGGCGTAATGCGCATGGTTCACCCCTCGCCACCACCGCGTCAAGAGGACGTGCAGGAGCGAGCGTTGAACCGGTACTGGAAAACTCCCCCGGGCCGAATCCGACCCGTCCGCCGAGCCCGTCCGTGCGATTCCCTCGGTACGATGCCCGTGTGGAGCAGGAAGACAGACGCGAGATACGCACGGACTGGCAGGGCGGCGCGATCTTCCGGCCCGTCCGGACCGGCAACGCGTTCGAGGAGACGGTCCAGCGGCTCCTGGAGGCCATCAAGCTCGGCGTCTTCGAGCACGGCGACCGGCTGCCCCCCGAACGCGAGCTCGCCACCCGGCTCAACATCAGCCGCGAGACGCTGCGCGAGGCGATCCGCTCGCTCCAGCAGGCCGGCTGCGTCGAATCACGCCGCGGCCGCTACGGCGGCACCTTCGTCACCTACCGCCAGCCGCCGCCCGACCTCGGCGAACTCCGCCGCGCCGTCCGCCACATGGGCGCCGAGCTGGAGGACGCGCTGACCTACCGGATGGTCCTGGAGACCGGCGCCGCCGAACAGGCCGCCAGGCGGGTGCTGACGGAGCATCAGGTCGACCACCTGCGCAGCCGTCTGGCCGACCTGGAGCAGGCCACTCCGGCCGGGTACCGGCAGCTCGACTCCCGGTTCCACCTGGCGATCGCCGAACTCACCGGCTCCCACTCACTCGCCGCAGGCGTCGCCGAGATCCGGATGCGGCTCAACGACCTGCTCAACGCCATCCCGATCCTGGACCGCAACATCGAGAACGCCTCCGAGCAGCACCGCGCGATGGCCGAGGCGATCCTGGCCGGCGACATCGACCGCGCCCGGCGAGCGACGGAGGAGCACCTGGAGGCCACCGCCGCACTGCTCCGGGGGTTCCTGGGCTGACGGATCGCCCGTGCCGCCGTCCCGGAACTCCGGCGGGCGCGGCTGCGTGAGCCCTGACGCCCCCGGGGCGTGCCGGTCTGCCCCGGCCTGCCTCGGTCTGCCGTGGGCCACCCTGATCCGCCCTGATCCGCCTCGGGTCGACTTGGTTCACCTCGGGTCGCCTCGGGTCGCCTTGGTCCGTGCGGGCCGTCCTGGTCCGTCCGGGTCAGCCGGTGTGCGCACCGCGGACCACCAGGTCGTCCAGCAGCTCGCGGGTGGCCTCGGCCACCGCCTCCACCGCTCGGTCGAACACCGCCTGGTTGTGTGCGGCAGGCGCCCGGAACCCGGAGACCTTCCGCACGTACTGCAACGCCGCCGCGTGGATGTCCTCCCGGGTGACTTCGGGCATCACGGGAGGCCGCAGCGTCTTGATACTCCGACACATGCTCCCAGTCTCCCTCACCCCCACCGGGAACCGGTCCGGCCGGAGCCGGACTGCGGGGCGCTCGGGCCCGTGCTCGGGGGCGGGGCCGGGCTCGGGGGCAGGCTCGGGAGCGCGGTCGAGGTCGGGAGTCCACTCGGCATCTGCTCGGCGCTCGAAGCCTCACCGGGCCCGGTGCTGCCGCCGCCGGCCGTCTCCGGGCTCGTCGTCTCCGGGCTCGTCGTGCCCGGGCTCGCCGTCCCCGGGCTCGCCGTCCCCGGATTCGTCGTCCCCGGATTCGTCGTCCCCGGATTCGTCGTGTGGGAAGCGGTCGTGCTCGGAGCGGTCGTGTTCGCACTCGTCACACCCGGACTGGTCTCACCCGGGCTGCCCGTCCCCGGGCCGGTGGCCCCACTCGTGCCGTGGCTCGCGCTCGCACCTGCCGTCGGATTCGTGCTCCCGCCCGTGCCCGGAGTGCTCGCACCCGTGACCGGCGGACTGCCGGTGGCCGGACCGGTGGCGGTGCCGGCACCCGTGGGACCGACCGGCTTCGCGAACGACGCGCCGCTGGACGGGTCCACCACCACGAGCTGCGGCACCGGACTCGGCGCCGGAATCACCACCACGACCGTCTGGGTCCGGAAGGACGGCCAGGGCGTGCCCAGGTAACTGGGCCTCGCAGTCAGGGCCGGCGGCAGCAGCGGGTTGCCGCAGGCGCAGCGGACCCTGGGTGAGCCGTGGGCGTCGACCAGGACCGCCGTACCCGCCTGCAGCACGGCCTGGAACGCCGTCGCCGAGCCGTTGCTGAAGCCGTGGTTGGTGACCCGGGTGTCGGCCCGCAGGACGACCGGCGTCAGCGTCTGCAGGTAGGTGCCGATCGCACCGGGCTCGATGCCCTCCACCCCCGCCCAGGCGCGGGCCTTGGCGGTGTCGGAGGCGAGGAAGCCCGCGAGCTTGGGGACGTCGCAGCTGTCGGCCGAGGTACTGCCCCCGTACAGGCCCGTCCGGGTGCCCTGGACCGACAGGCCGGCACTGGTACCCACCGAGGCGGTCACCGTCGCGGAGCCTCCTGCGGCCGCCGAACTCCCGTACCCGGACGGCGATGGCGACGGCGCGGTCGGCTGCGTCGCGACCGAGCCCGTGAACGGGTCGGGGCCCTCGGCGCTCACGGGTTGCAGCACCACCTGCGAGGCGGCGGCCCTGCCTCCGGTGGTGCGGTTGGTCAGCACGAAGGTCACCGCCCCGGCCACCACGATCACCGCCGCCACCAGGGCGATCGTCCGGCCTCTGCTCCACATGGGCCCGGGCTTGCGGCGACGTCCCGGTCCGCCGGGGAAGCCTGCCAGCCAACGGGGCCCGGACGGCGGCCCGGACGGCGGCCCCGAGGAAGCCGCGCGACTCGCCGGGGCCGGGGCCCCGGTCTCGGTTCCCGGCCGCCCCGACTCGGCCCCAGTCCCAGCGCCGGACCCGGCACCCGACCCCGCGAGCGGCCCGGACGGCGGCCCCGACGGGGGTCCGGACGGCGGTTCGGACGGGGGTCCGGACGGCGGTTCGGACGGCGGCCCCGACGGGGGTTCGGACGGCGTTTCGCCGGCCCCCGTCCCCGCACCCGATCCCGTACCCGCTCCTCGGCCCGGACCGGTCGGCGGCCCGTACGGGCCTGCCAGCGTCGGTTCATGCGGCCGTCCCTGCGAGCGCCCCGCCGAACGCCCTGTCGAGCGCCCTTTCGGCGGCAGGGCCGGCGGCACGTCCGACGACTCGGTCGGCGAATCTGCGGCCGGTTGGTCCGGCGGCCCGCCGGCGTGCCGGTCAGGACGTCCGTCGGGCCCCTCCGGGGGCGGCGGTTGGGAAGTCACGGGAATCCTCCAGGGCTGGCCGGTCTCCCCCCGTCTCGCTCCGCCTCGCTCGCCTCGTCGGTCCTCTCGTCCGTCCTCGTCGTCCGTCCGCCGGGCTCCTGTCCGCCGGACTCCTCCCCGGCCCTCATTCTCTGCTGGTCCACTCAGCACCCCGCAACCGCTGGCGGATCACCCCGGGTCCCTCCGAGCGGTCGCCGATGCCCGCGACGTGGCCGAAGCTGGAACAGTCGGAAGGAAGCCCGTGCCGGGGGACACACGCTCGTCGGGAGGCCGCGTGCAGCCGAGTGACCAACCTCCGCGTCACCAACCTCCACCCGACCGGCCGCTGCCCGGCCGGTCCACAGCCGGCGAGTCGGTACCGGGTCAGCCCCCGCCCGGCCGTGCGGAGAGCGCCGCCGGCCGCCAACTCCGGCTCTGGGCAGAGGCGCTGGCCGCTGCGGTCGCCCCGCTGGTGGCCATGGCCGCCGTCGCCGCACTCGGGCTCTGGGCAGCCGGGGCCGGTGCGCTGCCGGAGGGCGCGTTCCCGTACGTGGTGGCCGCCACCGTGCTGCTGGCCGTCGGGGTGCCGCTCGACCTCACGGGCACCGCCGCGTTCGTCGCCCAGGCCCGGGGCGGGATCACCGGCCTGCCGCTGTCGGTCACCCTGGTCGGAGCGCTGGTGGCCGGCGCCGTCTTCCTCCGTCCGCTCCGGCACCGCGCCCTCGTCGGGCCCGTCGAGCTGGCCGGACGCGCCGTCCGGACGGCACTGCTCTGGCTCGCTCTGCTGCTCCTGGTACGGCAGTTCGCCCAGCACACCTTCACCGTTCCCACCGGCGACTCGTTGCTGGACCAGCTCGGCACCATCTTCGGCGGCGCACCGACCGTGGGCTTCCGGGCCGCCCCGGCGGCGACCGTGGGCATCGGGCTGGCCTGGCTCTGCGGGGTACTGCTGCTGGCCTTCCTGATCGCCCGGCGCGCGCCGCTGCCCAGGCACCTGCTGCGCCTGCACGCCACCGTCAGACCGGCCGGACACGCCGTGCTGACCCTGCTGACCGGGTACGTCCTGGTGGGCCTGGTCGCCGGGCTGGCCTCGGCCGCCACCGACGGTCATCCGCGCGACACCATCGCGGTACTGCTGCTCGCGCTGCCCAACCTCGCCTGGATCGCGCTCGGCGTCGGTATCGGCGGTTCCTGGCACGGCCATTCGGCGGGCACCATCGGCCTGCCGGTCCCCGAGCCGCTGGCCTCGGTCCTTCGGGCGTCCCGGACCAGGGACGTCACCCTCGACCTGTCCTCACTCTCCCAGCAGGACGGCCGCAGCTGGCTGCTGCTGGCGCTGGCCGTGGTCATGGTCCTGCTCACCGGCGTCGGCGCCGCGCTCCACTCCCCCGACCGGCTGCCGCTGTGGCGCTACGCGCTGAACCTGGCCGTCGCGCTGGCCGTCGGCATGCTGGCGATCGGGCTGCTCACCACGGTCTCCGCCGAGTTCGGCCTGTCCCTGCTCGGCCTGGACAGCGGCGCGGGCGGCCTCCACCTCAGCCCCGACCTGCTGGTCACCGTGCCGCTCGGCGTCCTCTGGGGTGCGGTCGCCGGCCTGCTCGGCGGCCTGCTGACCCGCGGCCGGCCCCGGCGGACCGGGCCCACCTGATCCGCCGTTCCGGCCCTGCCGTCGAGGACCCCGGAGCTGTGGACCCCGACTACGGGGCCGGGCCGCCGTACGGGGCCGGTGGGCGCCCCGGCACTGTCAGGGTGTCGTCAAAGCCGGCGCGATCCGCGTAGGCCACGCGTCAAGGCCCGGTGCGGCCGGGCTTCGGCGGGCATCCACTGGGACGGCGGGCCGAAGTGCCAGGGGCCCGCGTCGCGCGTGGAAGGAAGCCGTCCGCCATGTCCCAGACCCAGGTCGCCGTCGCCGCCCCCGCCGAACGTCCGGGCCGAGTGCTCGAAGGGCCACCGGCCGGCAGCCCGTGGCCCGCCTCCGCCCGCGCGGGGACCGGCGGCGAACTGCTGGTCGGCGGGGTCGGCCTGGCGGAGGCCGCCGACCGGTTCGGCACCCCGCTGTACGTCCTGGACGAGGACGAGGTGCGGACCCGGGCGCGGGCCTACCGCAGCGCACTGCCGCAGGCCCAGGTGCTGTACGCGGCGAAGGCGTTCCTGTGCAGCGCGATGGCCGACTGGATCGCCGAGGAGGGCCTGGGCCTGGACGTCTGCTCGGCCGGCGAACTGCGGCTGGCGGCCGCGACCGGGTTCCCCCCGCAGCGGATCCTGCTGCACGGCAACGCCAAGAGCCCCGAGGAACTCCGGCTCGCCCGGCGGCTGCGGGTCGGCCGGATCGTCATCGACGGCCTCGCCGAGATCCCCCGGTTGGCCGCACTCGCCATCGCGGACACCCCGCAGCGGGTCCTGGTCCGCGTACTGCCGGGCATCGCGGCGGGGCATCACGCGGCGGTCCGGACCGGGGTCGACGGGCAGAAGTTCGGCTTCGGGATCGCCGGCGGTGACGCGGCGGAGGCGGTCGGCCGGGTACTCGCCCAGCCCAGCCTGGAACTGGCCGGCCTGCACTGCCACCTGGGTTCCCAGATCACCGAGGTCGAGCCCTACCTGACCGCCCTGGACCGGCTGGTCCGGCTGCTGGCGGAGATCCGCGACCGGCACGGCGTCGAACTCCCCGAGCTGGACCTCGGCGGCGGCCACGGCGTGCGCTACCGCCCCGGCGAGGAGGAGCTCGACCTCGCCGACTTCGCCGCCCGGGTGGCCGGGCACCTCGCCGCCCGGTGCGCCGAGCACGGCCTCTCGGTCCCGCGCCTGCTCGTCGAGCCGGGCCGGGCGATCGCCGCGCCGGCCGCCGTGGCGCTCTACCGGGTGCTGTCGGTGAAGCACGGCGCCGACGGCCGGACCTTCGCCGCCGTCGACGGCGGGATGAGCGACAACCCGCGCCCCGCCCTGTACGGCTCCTCGTACGCCGTCCGCCTGGTCGGGCGGGTCTCCGGTGCCCCGCCCGCCGTCATCGACGTGGTCGGCCGGCACTGCGAGGCCGGCGACGTCCTGGTGCACGCCGCCGAACTGCCCGCCGACCTGCGTGCGGGCGACCTGCTGGCCGTACCGGCCGCCGGCGCGTACCAGCTGTCCATGGCCTCCGGCTACAACCTGGTCGGCCGCCCGGCGGTCGTCGCCGTCCGCGACGGGCGCGCCCGGCTGCTGATCCGCCGGGAGACGGTGGAGGACTTCCAGGCCCGCGAGGTCGGCCGGTAGACCGGTACGCCGGGCGCACTCCGACCGGGTGAACCGGACGACCGGGGGCTCCTTCCCGGCCGGACGCCGAGGCGGCGCAGCCCGGCCCTGCGCAGCCCGGCCCTGAGCAGCCTGACCATGGGTTCCGGGCCGGCCGTGGCTCCGGGCCCGCCGTGGTGGGCCGGTCGGCCCGTCAGTCGGCGGTACCGGCCCCGGCGCCGAAGACCGGCCAGGCCCATGCGGGCGGCACGGGTACGGCCTCGGCACCGGGTTCGGGTTCGGGCTGCGGCGGGGGTTCGGGGGCCGGTACCGCCCTGGGCAGTGTGGTGATGACCGGGACGGCCGCCCGGGTTCCGGACTCCCCGGCGGCCCGCAGCGCCGCCACGAAGCCGAGGCAGCTGTCGTAGCGCTGGTCCGGGGTCTTGGCGAGCGCCTTCACGAGGACCGCGTTCAGCGCGCCGGGCAGCTCGGGCCGGGCCGCGGTGATCAGCGGCGCGGGGTCGTTCAGGTGGGCCCAGAGCAGGGAGAGGTCGTCCTCGCGCCGGAACGGCGGGGCGCCGGTGAGGAGCTCGAAGACCACGCAGCCCAGGCTGTAGAGGTCGCAGCGTCCGTCCACCGGGCGGCCACTGATCTGCTCGGGGGCAACGTAGTCGAGCGTGCCGACGAACTGGCCCGCGGTGGTCAGCCCGCTCAGCGAGAGGGACTTCTTGGTGAGGCCGAAGTCGGTCAGGTAGGCGTGCTCCGGGCGTTCGGCGTCGGGGCCCTCGGCGATCAGGATGTTGCCGGGTTTGACGTCCCGGTGGACCAGGTCGTGGGCATGGGCGGCGTCCAGTGCGGAGGCGACCTGGGCGATGATCCGCACCGTCTGGGGGACGGCGAGCGGGCCCGTCCGGTCCAGCAGCACGCCCAGGTCGCGTCCGGCGACGTAGCGCATGGCGATGTAGAGCACGCCGTCCACCTCGCCCGCCTCGTACACCGGGACGATGTGCGGGTGGTCGATGGCTGCGGCGGCCCGGGACTCACGGGCGAAGCGCTGCCGGAAGACGTCGTTGCGGGCCAGCTCCGGCGGGAGCAGCTTGATCGCGACCGTACGGCCGAGCCGCAGGTCCTCCGCCCGGTAGACGACGGCCATCCCGCCCCGGCCGATCTGCGGCCCGAGCCGGTAGCCGGCCAGTTGGCGGCCGGTCAGGTCCTCGAAGGCGGCGGTGCTCATCCGGTCCGTCATCCGGTCGTGGGCGGCTCGACCGCGGCGTACGTCTGCAGTCGGGTGCCGTCGCAGTAGTACCAACGGCCGTGATCGAGGTCGAGCAGCCAGGCGGACGGGCCGTCGATCACCGCGCCGACCCGCAGCGCGCCCGCCTGGCGCCGGAAGGTGTCCAGGTCCAGGTGGCCGGCGGCGAACCGGTCGACCAGGTCGCGGTAGGCGGCGATGGTGCGCTCCAGGGCGTCGAGCAGCGGCCGGGGGTCCTCGGTGCTGCCGAGCGGCTGGACGCTGCCCGGCGGGCGGTTGGGAAGGGCGACGAGCAGTCGGCCGTCGACCCAGGCGCTCCAGCCGTTGGCGCAGACGATGCGGGCCCAGTTGCCGCTGGTGTCGGTGAGCCGGACGGGCAGCAGCGGGTCCAGGCGGGCGCTCGGCCGGGAGGGGTCGGGACCGGCCCAGGTCGGCAGGCCGTCCTCGGGGACGACGTGAGTGGGCCGGAACGCGTGCGGATCCCGGTCCGGGCCGTCGGGGTGGTACGGGCTGCTCATCGGCGCCTCCTGTGGACCCGTCCGGCTACCGGCGCATGACGGCGGGCTCGTGCCGCCTCAGCAGCCGGACCACCACGATGCCGAAGATCACCGAGAGCACCACCAGGGCGCCCAGGTCGAGCAGCCAGGTACCCGCACGGTGGGCGAAGAACGGGTCGGCGGTGAGCGTACCGGGCGCGATCTCGGGCGTGCCGACGGTGGCGGACATCGCGGCGAACGCCCAGCGGGAGGGCACCAGCCAGGACAGCTGGTTGAGCACGGGCACGTTGTAGAGGGTGAGCAGGGCCCCGCAGAAGACCACCTGGACGATGGCGAGCAGCACCAGCAGCGGCATGGTCACCTCCTCGCGGCGGACCAGGGCGGAGATCACCAGCCCGAGCATCATGGCGGTGAAGGAGAGCAGCGCGACGGCGATGGTGATCTCGGCGAGCGGTGGCAGCAGTACGCCGCTGCCACCCTGCGGGCGCAGCCGTACCCCGATCAGGGCGACCAGGGTGAGGACCACGGACTGGATCACGGTGACGGTCCCGAGGACCACGATCTTCGAGCAGAGGTACGCCGATCTGGACAGGCCGACGGCTCGTTCGCGCTGGTAGATGGCGCGTTCCTTGACGAGTTCGCGCACCGCGTTGGCCGCGCCGGTGAGGACGGCGCCGACGCAGAGGATGAGCAGGGCGCTGGTGGCGCCGCTCGCGGTGAGCTTGCTGCCCGCCAGGGCACGGGCCATCGCGCCCATCACGAAGGGCAGCGCGATCATGACGGCGAGGAAGGTCCGGTCGGTGGCCAGCGCGGCGCTGTAGCGGCGGACCAGGGTGCCGAGCTGGGACCACCAGCCCTGCGGGGGCGGCGGCGCCACCGGGGGTGCGGTGGGCGGTGCCTCCCCGCCCGGCCGGTGCATCGCGGACTCGATGTAGCGGCGGTGGGCGGTGGATTCCCGGTAGTCGCCCGCCCAGTCGCGGCCGGTGTCGTTCTCGAAGGCCTCGAAGGCCTCGGGCCAGTGGCTGAAGCCGAAGTACTCGAGGGCCTCGCCGGGCGGGCCGTAGTAGGCGATCCGGCCGCCGGGGGCGAGCATCAGCAGGCGGTCGCAGAGGTCGAGGCTGAGCACGCTGTGGGTGACCACGACGACGGTGCGGCCGTCGTCGGCGAGGTCGCGCAGCATCTGCATGACGGAGCGGTCCATGCCCGGGTCCAGGCCGGAGGTGGGCTCGTCGAGGAAGAGCAGCGAGGGCTTGGTGAGGAGCTCCAGGGCGACGCTGACGCGTTTGCGCTGGCCGCCGGAGAGGTCGGCGATGACCAGGTCGGCGCTCTTGCCGAGGCCGAGTTCGCCGATCACCTCCTCCACCCGGGCGGCGCGTTCGGCTGCGGCGGTGTCGCCGGGGAAGCGCAGCTCGGCGGCGTAGCCCAGGGCGCGGCGGACGGTGAGCTGGGTGTGCAGGATGTCGTCCTGCGGGACGACGCCGATCCGGCTGCGCAGTTCTGCGTAGTCGTGGTAGAGGTCGCGGCCGTCGTAGCGGACGCTGCCCTGGTCGGCGGGGCGCAGCCCGGTGAGTGCGTTGAGCAGGGTGGACTTGCCCGAACCGCTCGGTCCGGCGACCGCCACCAGGAAGTCCTGCGCGACCGGGAAGGTGATGCCGTCGAGCAGCCGGCGGTCGTCGGTGACGGTGACCACCAGACCCTCGACGTCGAGGTCGATGTCGCCGGTGTCGACGAACTCCTGGAGTTCGTCGCCGACCAGGCAGAACATGGCGTGGCCGATGCCCACCAGGTCGCTGGCGCCGACCTGGGCCTGCTGGACGGGCTGGCCGTTGAGGTAGGTGCCGTTGTGGCTGTCGAGGTCGACGATCTCGTAGCGGCCATCGGGGGTGGCGCGCAGCTCCGCGTGGTGGCGGGAGACGGAGAGGTCGGGCACGACGAGGTCGTTGTCGGTGGCCCGGCCGATCCGGACGATCCGGGCGGGCAGGTGCCGGATGGTGGTCGGTGCCCGGGTGGAGCCGGTGATCGAGGTGAGCCCGGAGGTGGTCTGCGCGACGGCGGTCGGCGTCGGAACGGCGCGCAGGGTCGCGGTCGGTCCGTCGTCGGGGCTGCCGAAGCGCAGCGTGGTGCCGGGCCCGACGTCGAGGTGGTGGACCCGCCGTCCGCCGGTCCAGGTGCCGTTGGTGCTTTCGGTGTCGTCGAGTGTCCAGTGGCCGTCGTCGGTGTGGAGCACGGCGTGGTGCCAGGAGACCCTCGGGTCGTCGAGAACGATCTCTCCGGCGGGGTCACGTCCTACGTGGTACTCACAGCTCGGGCTCATCACCTGCGAGCTGTCGCCGGTCTCCAGCACCAGTTGCGGCGCGGTGGACGCGACGGGTCGCTGTCCCATGCTCCTGATGCTAGACCTCCGTGCGGGTGGCCGCCGCTGGGCCGCCGGGGTGTCCGGGGTTCGGCCCTTCGGGTGCGGCGGCGGCTCGTTCGGGTGAGGCAGTCGGTGGTGTCGCTGCCGGGTGGGGGGCGGCCTACCGGGGGAAGATAGGCGCATGAGCGACGAGCAGCAGGGTCAATCGCCGGTCGGCAGCGCGGTCTCCTGGGCCACCTGGACCACTCAGGGGATCCTGTCCGGGCGGGGCGGGGTGCTGACCAAGGAGATCGGCGCGATCAGCGGGGATCTCACGGTGCACACCATGTGGATCGACGGGGAGGCCAGGTGCACGGTGCAGTACTCGGGTGCGCTGGACTGGTTCACGGTGCAGGGCAGTCCGGTGCCGGCCGAGGACGAGTCGACCGCGCGGAACATCCACCAGTCGATGGTGAACGCCGTGAAGGCGGGGGGCGGCGCACAGGCCCCGGAGCAGGCTCCCCACTAGGGTCGCCACGGACCTGATCGAACCGGGCCGGAGCAGACCCGATCCGCGCTGGGCTGGGCTGGGCTGGGCTGGGCTGGGGCAGGTTCGCGGAGCGTGCGGGCGGGTCCGCGGAGCCTTCCGGACGGGTGAGACCTTTCGGCTTGCGGCGGCGTGGAGGTCGGTGGTGCCGGTGTTCCGGCACCGCGCCGGATCCGACGGTTTGGCGATCATCTGACCGACCGTCCGATGATAGTTTGCGCCTGACGACAAGCGGGGGGCTTTCGGCCGCTCCGTACCGGTCTGTGGGAGGCCTGCGACTCGGCCGCGCCCTGCTCCGGTGCGGTGGGGTTCGGGTGCGCCTCGCCGTACCCCGACGTATGGAGCGATCTTGCCTCTGCCCACGCGCCTGCACCGCCGTACGCTGCCCCTTGCTGCCGTGGCCCTCGCCGCCTCCGTGCTGGCGGGTGCCGCCCAGGCGGACACTCCGTCACCGGCCGATCCGACCCTCGCCGCCGACCTCGACGCGATCCTCGCCAACCCGGTGATGGCGGGCGACGAGACGGGGGTCCAGGTCGTCGATCTCAGCTCCGGCAAGGTCGTCTACCAGCACCAGTCCGACGCCTACCTCACCCCGGCGTCCACCATGAAGACCATCACCTCGGCCGCCGCGCTCGACCTGCTCGGCCCGGACTACAAGTTCACCACCGAGGTGCGCACCACCGGCACCCGCAAGGGCTCCGTGCTCAACGGCGACCTGGTGCTGCGCGGCGGCGGCGACCCGAGCCTGCTGCCGCAGGACCTGGAGGACCTGGCCGCGAAGGTGGCGGCCGCCGGGATCACCAAGGTCAACGGCCGGCTGCTGGCCGACGGCAGCCGGTACGACAACGTGCCGCTCGGCCAGGGCTGGTCCTGGGACGACGAGCCGTACTCCTACAGCCCGCAGATCTCCGGTCTGACGATCGCCACCGACAGCGAGTACGTGATGGACACCGTCAAGGTGACCGTCACGCCCGGCAAGGAGGGCGAGGCGGCCAAGGTCTCGCTGTTCCCGGCCGAGGCGCCGATGAAGTTCAGCGGGCAGATCACCACCGGTGCGGCCGGGAGCGCGCAGAGCGCGGACGTCCAGCGCAAGCGCGCCCTGAACGTGCTGGCGCTGACCGGCAGCGTGCCGGCCGGCGGCACCCCCGCCAGTTTCCTGGCCACCGTCGAGGACCCGACCCGCTACACCGGCCAGGTCTTCGCGGGCGCGCTGGCCCGGCACGGCGTCACCGTCGGCAAGGGCGTGGCGGCGGCGACCGGCCGCGAGACCTCCAAGGCGCTGGCCGGACACGACTCGCGTCCGCTCGCCGAGCTGATGCCCCCGCTGCTCAAGCTCAGCAACAACGGCATCGCCGAGCACCTGACCAAGGAGATGGGCAAGGTCAAGGGCGGGCAGGGCAGCTGGGCCGCCGGGGTGAACCAGATCACCGGCTTCCTCAAGGCCAACGGCCTGGCCGACCCGGCGGGCCGCCAGGTCGACGGCTCCGGCCTGTCCCGCTACGACCTGGTCACCGCCGGGAAGATGACGGGCCTGCTCAAGGTGGCCGCCGGCAAGCCGTGGTTCAAGAGCTGGTACGACGCGCTGCCGATCGCCGGCAACCCCGCCCGGATGGTCGGCGGCACCCTGGCGGCCCGGATGCAGGGCACCGCCGCGGCCAACAACGTGCACGCCAAGACCGGTTCGATGAGCGGCGTGGACAACATCTCCGGGTACGCCACCGCGCCGGACGGACGCAAGCTGGCGTTCACGGTGCTGGTGAACAACTACGCGGCCGGCCGCCCGCGCGCGGTCCTGGACGCGATCGCCGTCCGCCTCGCCGCCGGGCCCGCCAAGGCCCCGTCCGGCAAGGCCCCGTCCGGCAAGGTGCCCGCGCAGCGGAGCGCATCCGAACCGGCGCCCTCGGACCGGTCCGCCGAGGTGCCGCCCACCCGCTGGGAGGAGTGCGAGACCCTCGGCCGCTGCTGACCCGCACGCCCGACCAGCGCACCTGACCAGCGCACCTGACCCGCACGCATCACCTGCCCAGGCGCCGCACCGGCCCGGATGGTCGGGCGGTCGTCAAGCCAGATCGTCCAGCCGTCACCGTCGGAATCACTCTTTCCGGGCATTGACAGGAACGATGCTGGAGCCGTAGCCGAGCCCTGCCGACACTCGTTGGCAGGGCTCGGTCCATTTCCGCTCTTCACCCGGCTCCCTGGGAGGAAGCATGTCCGGTGCACGGCGCATGATCGAAACGGCCAGGGGCTACCTCGGCTACCGCGAAGGTCCCGGCAACAGCAACCGCTTCTCCGCCGAGATGGGCCGCGCCGCCGAGTCGTGGTGCGCGGACTTCGTCTCCGCCGTCGCCAGGGAGAGCGGAAACACCGGAGTCTTCCCCGACACCGCCTCCTGCCCGGCCGCCCGGGCCTGGTTCCAGCGGCGCGGCAGACTCTCCGTCTACCCCGCGATCGGTGCGCAGGTCCTGTTCGGCGCCCCCGGGAACCCGTACGGGCCCGGCGCTGAGCACACCGGCATCTGCATCGCGTACGACGAGGACACCATCACCGTGATCGCCGGGAACACCAACGACGACGGTTCCGCCAACGGCGACGGCGTGTACCGGCGCACCTACCTGCGCCGGTCCGCCTACGTGGACTGCTACGGCTATCCCGCGTACCCCGAGGGCCTGGTCTGCGCCGATCCCCACTGGCGCGGCAGGGCCGGGATCACCTGCTTCGGCCACCAGGCGAGCGAGGACGACCTGCCCTCGGTGTCGACGGTCCTCGCCGTCGGGATCACTCGGACACCCGTGCCCGAGCAGGCGCCTGTACCCGAGCGGGACCGGAACGGGCAGGAGCGGGGCGGGCGGGAGCGGGGCGGGCGGGAGCGGAGCGGGCGGGAGCGGAGCGGGCGGGAGCGGAGCGGGCGGGAGCGGAGCGGGCGGCGGACCTTCTCCGACGGGGAGGCGACGGCTTCGGGCTCGGGCTGACCGGTCCGCGCCGGCCACGTCCGCCTCGCGCTCGCTCCGTGGCGGGACGGCCCGCGGTGGACCCCGAACGGGTCCGCAAGGTTTCCGCAGGCGTCCGACAGGCCTTTCGCCAGGCACCCCGGGCATCCCCTCGACACGGCCGCAGGAGTGCTGTCACAGCGCGGCCGGACAGTCGGTCGCATCGATCAACCGATCAAGGGGGATGCATCCATGGCTTCGAAGAGTGCGGGGCGCCCGCCCGTCCGCCGCGCCCCGGACCAGTGGGCGACACTCGGTGGCTGCAAGCGGGTCCTGGTCGCCGTCCACACCCTGGTGTACGGCCAACGGCTCCAGGACATCTTCGAGTTGCTCCGGTCCGACCTGCGGATCCAGGTCGTGTTCACCGTCCCGCCGCACGCCTTCAACCCGGGCGTGCACGCCTTCCTGCGCGGGCTCGGCGCCGTCGTGCTGCCGTGGGAGGAGGCGGTGCGGTCGGAGTTCGACCTCGCGCTGGCCACAGGCTCGCAGGGCATCGAGCAGATCCAGGGCCCGGTGGTCCGGCTCCCGCACGGCGCCGGGAACATCAAGCTCTCCCGTCCCGCCGACGGCGGACAGCGCACCGTCGGCGGACTCGGCCGCGGCTACCTCACTTGGGCGGGGCGGGTGGTCCCCGCCGCCGTCGCGCTCGCCCACCACGACGACCTCGACCAGCTGCGCCGCTGGTGCCCCGAGGCGCTGCCGTTCGCCGAGGTCGTCGGCGACGCCTGCTACGACCGGATCGCCGCCAGTCTGCCGCAACGCGCCGCCTACCGCCGGGAACTGGGGATCGGCGAGGAGGAGACCTTCGTCCTGGTCGCCTCCACCTGGGGCCTCGGCTCCTCGTTCAACCGGCTGGACGCGCTGCTGCCCCGGTTGCTGACCGAACTCCCGCCCGGGAGCCACCGGACCGCCCTGCTGCTCCACCCGAACGTCTGGGCCGGGCACGGCCGTTGGCAGATCGAGGCCTGGCTCTCCGAAGCCGCCCGCAGACGCATCCACCTGATCCCGCCGGAGGCCGACTGGCGGACCCTGCTGGTCGCGGCCGACGCCGTGATCGGCGACCACGGATCGGTCACCCTCTACGGTTCGATGACCGGAGTGCCGGTCCTGCTCGCCCGCTTCCCGTTCCAGGACGTCAACCCCCACTCGCCCGGCGCCTGCCTGGCCCGCACCGCCCCCGCGCTCTCGGTCGGCCATCCGCTGGCCGACCAGCTCGCCTACGCCCGGGAGAACTACCGCCCCGAGCCGTACGCCCGGATCGCGGACCGGATCTCCTCCGAACCGGGCCGCTTCAACCGCAAGGTCCGGCAGCTGCTGTACCGCCTGCTGGGGCTCGGCGAACCCGCGTACGAACCGGCCACCGCGCCGCTGCCCCTGCCGTCACCCCTGCAACTGCCGGAGCCGGTGCCGGTACCCCAGCCGGTGCCTCAGCCGCTGCCGCTGCCGGACAGGCCGGCCGGCCCCGATGCGGATCGGGCGCTCCCATGGGCCGGTTGACGACGCTCGGGGCGCTGCCGTGGGTGACCGGGCCCCCGGCGGCCACCGGACTGCCCGGGGCGGCCGGGTCACCGGAGCCGGCGGCGCAGCGGGTGGCCTTCGCTCGGGTCGCCCTCCAGCTGCCTTCGGTGTCCGCCACCGCCCGGCTGGTGGAGGAGCACCTGAGCGTCGGCCTCGACAGCCCCGCGACCGACCGGTGGCGGCCGCTCGCCGACGTCCTGCACAGCGAACGGCCCGACACCGTCGAGGAGGCGGTCAGCCGGGCCCGGTGGGAGCTGCGCCGCCACCCGGGCTGCCGGGTGGCGACCGTCCGGACCGCCGACGGTGCCGTGCTCGCCGCAACTGCCGCACGCACCCTGCACCTGGTGGCCGTCACGGACTTCGGTCACCTGGTCGGCTCGCTGCTGCACACCTGGCTGGCCTCGGGACTGGCGATCCCGCCGGTCCTGGCGCTCTCGGCCGAACCGGACCCGCTCCCGGCCGAACCGGCCGGGGCCGATGACCGGTGCGGGCCGGGCGGGGCCGGTGACCCGTGTGGGCCGGCCGGGGCCGATGACCGGTGCGGGCCGGGCGGGGCCGGCGGAGCCGCTCAGCCGGTGTCGCTCCGCTGGGGCGGCGACCCGCCGGGGAGGGCCGCGATCCGTTCGGTGATCCGGAGCAGGTCCGGGCCCGGGATGGACTCGTAGATCCGCAGGGCTCGCTCGTACCGCTCCCGGGCGGTGTCCGGGCGGCCCTGGGCCAACGCCGACTCACCGAGCAGGCCGAACACCCTGGCCTCCCAGGCCCGCGACCCGCAGGCCCTGAACTCGCCGATGGCCTCCTCCAGTCGGCTGTCGGCGAGCTCGTACCGGCCGAGCGCGGCATCGGCCCGGCCGAGCAGGGCGAGGGCGCGGGCGGCCTCGTACCGGTCGGGGAGTGCGAGCAGGTCGGCCCGTGCCCTGGCCAGCAGCGGCTGGGCGTCGGCCGGTCGGCCGAGCTCCGTGCAGGCGTCGCCGAGCGAGATCCGGGAGAGCGCGGCGCCCCTGCGGTGGCCGATCTCCTCACGCAGCGTCAGCGCCCGGCGGAAGAACGCCACCGCCTCCGCCGGGCGTCCGGCCAGGTGGTGGGCCTGGCCGATGCCGTGCAGCGCCTGGGCCTCGGTCCGCCGGTCGTCGATCGTCCGCGCCATCGCCAGTGCCTGCTCGAACCAGTGGATCGCCATGTCGTACTCGCCCGAGTTGTAGAGCTCGATGCCGCCCGAGGTCAGCATCCGCCGCTCCCCCGTCGGGTGACCGGCCCGCCGCGCGGCGGCCAGCCCGATCCGGTGCACCTCGGTCCAGAGCTGGTACGGCCGCAGCCGCAGGCACAGCGGCCAGAGCGCGTCAGCGAGTTGGCAGGCCAGTCCGTCCCAGCCGCGTTCGGCACAGGTGCGGACGGCGGTGAGCAGGTGGCGCTGCTCGACGTCCAGCCAGCGCAGCGCCCCGGGCTCGTCCGCGAACGGCGGTGGCGGCCCGAGGGGCCCCTCGCCCAAGTCCCGGTCGAGCCTGCGCCGAGTGGGCGAGATGATCTCCTCGGTGGCGCCGGCGGCGGCCAGGTACCAGACGACGGCCCGCCGGACGGCACCCTCCGCGGCCACCCGGTCCGGCTCGGCCGCGCGCGCGTGCAGGCAAGACCGCACTGGCCGTCCACGCCGCCGAACTGCTGCGCGAGCGGTTCCCGGACGCCCAGCTCTACCTCAACCTCCGCGGGCACTCCCCCACCCAGGAGACGCTCACTCCCGAAGCGGCCCTCCGCACCCTGCTCCGGGCGCTCCGGCTGCCACCCGAAGCGATCCCCGCCGGGATCGACGAGCTCGGCGCACTCTGGCAGCGGGAACTCGCCGCCCGCCGCGCGGTGATCGTCCTCGACGACGCGGCCGGTCCCGATCAAGTCCGCCCCCTGCTCCCCGAACGGTCACCGTCCCTCGTCCTCGTCACCAGCCGCCACCGGCTGGCCGGACTTCCCGGATCCGCACCGGTCTCCGTGCAGGCCCTGGCCGTGGACGACGCCGTCGCGCTCTTCCGCCGGCCCGTCGGGCCGGACCGCGCCGAGGACCCGGAGCTGGTCCGCGCGATCGTCGAGCGCTGCGGGTACCTCCCACTCGCCGTCACCCTGGTGGCCAGCCGCTTCAAGGCCCATCCGGCGTGGTCGCTGCACCACCTCGCGCAACGGCTCGCCCGGGAGCCGGGACGGCTGGGCGAGATCCGGCACGGATCGGACGAGATCGCCCGCACCTTCGAACTGTCCTACCTGTCGCTGGCCCCCGGCCAGCAGACCGCCTTCCGGAGACTCGGCCTGCACCCCGGCCCCGACTTCCGCCCGCACGACGCGGCCGCGCTCGTCGGGCTGGACGTCGACGGCACCGAGCGCGTACTCGAAAGCCTCCTGGACTGCCATCTCCTCGAGGAGCCGGCCCCCGACCGCTTCCGCGCGCACGACCTCCTCGCCGACTACGCGGCCCACCTGGCCGCCCGGGACGAACCGCCCGAGCAGCGGGAGCAGGCGCTGCACCGACTGACCGCCTTCTGCCTGCTCGCCGCCGACCGGGCCGACCGGCTGCTGTACCCGCTGCGCACGCGGCTTCCCGTACCGCACCCGCCGGCGCCGTCCCCACAGCCGCAGTGGGCCGACGGGACGGAGGCCCACGACTGGCTCGTCCGTTCCGCGAGCACACTGATCTCCGTCGAGCGGCTCGCCCGGCGGCACGGCCGGCCCGCCGAGGCCGCCTGGCTGGCCCATGTCCTCGGTGAATTCCTGCACAAGGAGGGCCACTTCGCGGCGGCCGAGACCATGCACCGGGCCGCTGCCGCCCACTGGGGGGCGGTCGGCGAGACCCGCGCCAGGCTCCGCGCGCTGCTCAACCTCGGCGCGACCCTGGAACGTCGCTCCCGCTACACCCCCGCGTACGACGCCGGCGAGCACGCCCTCAGCCTCGCCAAGACCACGGCCGACCTGGACGGTCTCATCGAGGCCTACCTGCTGCTCGCGACCCTCCACTGGGCCGTCGGCGAGTTCGACGCCGCGCTGATGATCCAGCGCTCCGCCCTGCGCGTACACGCCGGTCACGGCGGTCACGGAAGCCACGGCAGCCACGGCAGCCACGGAGGCCGCTGGAACCGGGCTCGCATCCTCAACAACACGGCGGTGTCGCTCTCGCTTCTGGGAGAGCAGCCCTCGGCGCTCGCCGCCTTCACGGAGGCCCTGTCGGAACTGCGCCACATCGGCGATTCCCGCCTGGTGGCCGGCAGCCTGAGCAACATCGGACAACTCCAGCAGGAGATGGGCGACCTGGAATCGGCGCGGAGGTCCTTCGAGGAAGCCCTGGCCCTCGCCTCGCGCCACAGCCCGGACGACCACCTGGCCACCATCCAGATGAACCTGGCCGGCACCCTGACCATCCCGGCGGAACTCCCCCGGGCACTCGCACTGTGCCGGGCCGCGCTCTCCACCTGCCGCCGGCTCGGTGACCGCCGCAACGAGGCCAACGCGCTGATCGCCCTCGGCCACGCCTGCACCGGCGCCGGACGGCACAGGCAGGCCCGGAGCCACTACGCCGCCGCCCGCGACCTCGCCCGCACCATCGGATCCGCGCACGAGGAGGCGATCGCCCTGCGCGGCGTCGGCGGGACCGAGGCCGCACTCGGGGACCGCGCGGGCGCGGTGAGGAGTCTGACCGAGGCCGTGCGGCTGGCCCGGTTGATCCGCTCCCCCGTCGAGGAGATCCGAGCCCGGGAAATGCTCGACGCGACAACCGAACAGATGAAGGAGAACGGCCGGCCACCAGGCGGATGACGCGGATGGTCGCAGGGCGGTACCAGACCACCGAACACGAGGCACCGAGAGCCGGAGAAAATACTTCGGTAGTAGGAGGAAATACCGCCGCGGTTGCCCATGCGGCACCGGGCCACCATAGGGTCCTCTCGCGAGCGAGGCACTGGGCACAAACCTAATGCTTTAGCTCGGGGATTTCAACCCCTACGACCCTAGGACACATTCACAACATGCGCGGAAAACTCGCCACGGTGATCACCCTCGTCACCGGACTCCTGTTCGTCACGGCCACCCAGGCCCAGGCCGTGAGCTCGCACGGGTACATCATGTTCTGACGAGGGGCTGTCCCTCGCTCCCCGGCCCATCCGGGAGCGAGGGACAGCGGTCGAATCACTCCACGTCCCGCCGCCGGGCCGACTCCGCTGCCTCGGCGGCCACCGAACCCGCGTGGACCAGGCGGTGGCCCAGCTCGATCAGGGCGCGGCCCGCCGCGAGTTCGTCGCCGATCACGGTGACCGGCGGGTCGTGGGGGCTGCGGTGGGCCTCGGCGGCGGCCTCGATGATGTTCGCGCCGGTGTTCAGCACGAGGTGCGCCTGAGTGAGGTCGCCCTCCTCGGTCAGCCGGAGCCGCACCGTCCACTCCGTGCTGTGGGGCGGCTGCCGGTCCAGGTCGGCGCTCACCGTGCGCTGTCTTCCATCGGCTCGTCGAGGCGCTCACCCTCGGCCTGGGACTCGAACTGCGCGTTCGCGGTCTGGAGCGAAGTGATGCCCTCCTCCGGGTCCACCGCCCGGACGTCGTCCCGGTCCCTGTCGGTCTTCTCTGCGAACTTCTCCTGCATGTCGGACATCACGGGCTCCTCTGCTCGAACCCGGCACCCCCTCGGCTCGGCGCCGCGGCGCACGGCCGACCGGGCGGCACGTACCTTTCTGCTACCAGCCTGCCCCTACCGGGCCGCGCAGGCCACTCACCCGCCGAGCCGGGCGCTCTCCTCCGGTTCGGCGGACTCCCGGAGTTCGGCGAGCAGCGACGGATTGACGCTCTCGACGATCGCCCGGATGTCCGCCGGGGCCGCCACCGGCCACAGGACCCGGCGGGCCGCCCGGTAGCGGGTCGCGAGCCGCTCCCGGTCGGCGGCCGCGAGACGGGCGGCCCGGGCCGGGACCGAGTTGTGCGCGTTGTCCGCGATCTTCAGTAGGGTGGCCGAATGATCGGTGGTGATCTGCTGGAGCATGGCCTGGTAGTCCGCGCCGGGGGCCTTGGTCACCCGGCGCACCGTCGCGACCACACCGAACGGCACCCCGGCGCGCAGCAGGTCGTCGGCGCCGAGCACGGTGTCCTCCAGTACGTCGTGCAGCAGGCCCGCCATCTGCAGGCCGACGCCGAAGGGGGCGAGCCCGGCCGCGACCGCACGCAGGTGCCCGATGTACGGTTCACCGGCCTTGTCCAGCTGCCCGGCGTGCGCGTCGGCCGCGAGGGCCTCGACATCGGCAAGGGTCAGTACGGCCACAACGGCCCTCCGGGAGAATTGGATGATGATCAGTTGCGTTGCAATATAGTCGAGTTGGCGATCACGAGAGGAACCGTCCGGCCGTGCAGGTGAGAGCGTGCTGGTGACCCCGTGCAGGTGAGACCGATCTCCCCCGAGCGCCTGGCCGACCTGCTCGCCGACCGGATCGACGCCCTCGCATCCGGGACGGCGGGCCGCCGACTGCGGATCGCCGTCGACGGGGCCCCGGCCGCCCGCCCCCGCGAACTCGCCGACGCCCTGGTCGAACCCCTCCGGCTGCGTGGACACCCGGTGTTGCGGGTGTCCGCCGCGGACTTCCTGCGCCCGGCCTCGCTGCGCCTGGAGTACGGCCACCGGGACCCGGACGCGTTCCACGACACCTGGCTGGACGACGGCGCGCTGCTCCGCGAGGTGCTCGACCCGCTCGAACCGGGCGGGAGCGGACGCGTGCTGCCCTCCCTCCGGGACGCCGCCACCGACCGCGCCACCCGCGCGCCGTACACCGAACTCGCGCCCGGCGGAGTGCTGTTGCTGGACGGCGCACTGCTGCTGGGCCGCTGGCTGCCGTTCGAACTCACGGTGCACCTCGCGCTCACCCCGGGTGCGCTGGCCCGCCGGACTCCCCCCGAGGAGCAGTGGACGCTTCCGGCCTTCGCCCGCTACGAGTCCGAGACCGACCCGTCCGCGCTGGCCGACCTCACGGTGCGCGCCGACGACCCGCGCCACCCGGCACTGGTGCTGCCCTGAACCGTTCCGGGAGAGCGGCCCCCGGGCAGCACCGTCGGGCGGCCGCGACTCAGCGCCGGACTGCCGGAGCCGGTCCGTGCTGGCAGCGGGGGCACCAGAAGGCCGGACGATCGCGGCCCGCGCCCTGCACGTGCGGGGCGGTGCGGATGGCGGTGCCGCAGCGCAGACAGGGGCGGCGGGCACGGCCGTAGACGAAGTTCCGGCGGTCGGGGCGGGTCTCGCCGGTGGTGGGGTGGCCCGGCCTGAGCTTGTTGGCGTCGAGGAGCTGGTGGGCGCGGGCGAGTATCCGCTCCAGGGTGGGGACGGTGCCCAGCGGGGTCCAGGGGGTGACGCCGGCCAGGTAGCAGAGCTCGTTGGCGTAGACGTTGCCGATGCCGGCCAGCTTGGTCTGGTCCAACAGGGCTTCGGCGAGCGGGAGTTCCGGTTGTTCGGCGAGCCTGCGCAGCGCCTCGGCGAGGTCCCAGTCCGGTCCGAGCAGATCGGGGCCGAGGTGGCCGACGACGCGCTGTTCGTCGGCGGTGCGCAGCAGTTCGACGACCGGGAGGCGGTAGCCGACGGCCGTGTGCTCCGCCGTCACGAGGACGGCGCGGATCTGGTGGGCGGCCCCGCCGTGCCAGTGCTCGCCGGTCCGGTAGAGCTCCCAGCTGCCGTCCATCCGCAGGTGGGTGTGCAGGGTCAGGCCGCCGTCGAACCGGGTCAGCAGGTGCTTGCCGCGCGGGGTGACGTCCAGGACCCGGTGGCCGGACAGGTCGGCGGTGGCGTGGGCGGGCACCCGGAGGTCCGCGCCGGTCAGCAGCCGGCCGGCGAGGGCCTGGTGCAGCCGGGCGGCGGTTCGGTAGACGGTGTCACCTTCGGGCACGGTTCCATCATGCCGCGCCGCCGCCGCTGCCACCCGGGCCGTCCGGGAGGCCCCGGTAGCCGGGGTGTCACGGCGTCCGGGCGTCCACGGCGTCCGGGCGGTCTGCGACATCCGGGCGTCCGCGGCGTTCAGGCAGTCCCGGCCCGGCCGTCGTGCACGGGATCGACCGTGGTGGACCAGATTACGAGGTGCTGACGGCCGGCCGGGGCGTGCCCACCCGGGCCCGCCGAGCGGCTAGCTTCACGGGTATGAGGATTCTGGTCACCGGCGGTGCCGGGTTCATCGGGTCGGCGGTGGTGGCGCAGCTGGTCGGGGCCGGCCACACGGTGCGGGTGCTGGACGCGCTGCTGCCCGCCGTGCATCCGGCCGGGCGGGAGCCGGCCCGGCCGGATGGGGTCGAGTTCGTCCGGGGCGACGTACGGGACCGGGCGGTGGTGGAGCGGACGCTGCTCGGGGTGGACGCGGTCTGCCACCAGGCGGCGATGGTGGGCCTCGGCCTCGATCTGGACGACGCGCCCGACTACGTGGGCTGCAACGACCTGGGGACGTCCGTCCTGCTGGCGGCGATGGCGCGAGGCGGGGTACGGAGTCTGGTGCTGGCCGGCTCGATGGTGGTGTACGGCGAGGGGCGCTACCGCTGCGCGGTGCACGGGGACGTCGCGCCGGGTCCGCGCCGGGTCGCCGACCTGGAGGCGGGACGGTTCGAGCCGCCGTGTCCGTACTGCGGCGAACCGCTGACACCGGGCCTGGTGGGTGAGGAGGCGCCGACGGATCCCCGCAACGTCTACGCGGCGACCAAGCTGGCGCAGGAGCACCTGGCCGCCGCCTGGGCGAGGGCGTGCGGCGGAAGGGTGCTGACGCTGCGCTACCACAACGTGTACGGCCCCGGGATGCCCCGCGACACACCGTACGCGGGGGTCGCCTCGCTGTTCCGCTCGGCGCTGGCCAGGGGCGAGGCCCCCCGGGTGTTCGAGGACGGCGCGCAGCGGCGCGACTTCGTCCACGTCGCCGATGTCGCCTCGGCCAACCTGGCGGCGCTGGCGGCGGTCGGCGACCGCCCTGCGGGGAGCGCCAGGGTGTTCAACGTCGGCAGCGGGGTGGTGCACACGGTCGGCGAGATGGCCGCGGCGCTGGCGGCGGCCCACGGCGGCCCGCACCCGGTGGTGACGGGTGAGTACCGGCTGGGCGACGTCCGGCATGTGACGGCGGACTCGACCCGGCTGCGGGACGAACTCGGCTGGCGCCCGACGGTCGGATTCTCCGGCGGCATGGCCGAGTTCGCGGCGGCGCCGCTGCGCTCGCAGCACCCGGCCGATCCGTGCCCCGCCGATCCGCACCCCGAGCGCTCCGGAGTGACCTGAGGAGTTGCGGCGGGAGCGCGACCCGGCACCGCAGGTCCGGCGGTCCGCCGAGCACCCGGGTGCGCTCCGGCCCCGGTGATCCCACGACCTCGCCGTCGTTCGTGGCGCTGGGCCGGACGGCGGCGGCCGACTACGGCAGGGGGCGGCGTACCGGACTCCGTCCATCAGGGAGTGCGTGGGTTCGGCGAGTGTTCTAGCGTCGTATGAGCGAGGGTGATCGATGCCGGGCCGACCGGGTCCGGGAGAGAGTGCACCCACCCGCACGGCGGGGCGGCACACCTCCTGCTCGACCCCCGTGGTGCTCGGCCTCCGGTCTCCGGGGACAGCTGCCTTCGGGCGTTCGCTCGGCACCGCCCCCGCGCGCGGTCCGCCGCACCCGGGATCGCGTGACCCGACCGAGAGAGCAGGTGCATCCCCATGCGTCCTTCGGCTCGTATCCCCAGCGTGCTGGCCGGCCTGGCCCTCGCCCTGGGCAGCGTCGTCGCGGCCGCTCCGGCGGCCCACGCCGACCTCAAGTCCTGCCAGGACTACGTCCAGGAACAGGGCACCGAGGCCACGGACGCCGTCCATATGGCGTGCTACCACGGCCTGGTGGGAGATCAGCCGGGCTGCGTCAGCGGACTGACCCAGGCCGGCACGACGCGCGCCGTCGCGATCGAGGCGTGCCTGCGGGCCCCGCAGTAGCCGGACAGAGCCTCTGCACCGCAACCGCGCTGCGCATCGGTCGACGAGCGGACCTGACTGCCGGTCGGCCTGCCGATCAGCCGGAGGCACCCCGGCGCGGTGTCCCGGTCCCGGCGACCGGCCGCAGCCGTGACCCGTCCGCGTCCGGCCCCTCGGTGCTCCCGCCGACGGCGGCGGTCCCTGCTGCCGCCGCGCCGACGGGAGTTGCGGTGCCGTGGGCACCGGGATCCGCGCCGACCGGCCCGGTCCCTGACGGTGCGTCGGATCGGGTTGCCGGGAGCACCGCGTCCAGCCGCCGCAGGCTGGAGCGGCGTTGTACGACCGAAAGACCCGCGACCGCCGCCCCGAGCACCAGCCAGCCCACCGGCCCGGCGGCCATCACCGCACCGGTCAGCAGCGGCGGCCCGGCGGACTTCTGTACGGACTGGGACATGCCGGCCACCCCCAGGTAGGAGGCCCGCCCCTGACGAGGGGCGAGCGAGACCGCCAGCTCCCAGGAACTCACCGAACGTATCAGCTCCGCCGCGGTGACCAGCACGGCTGCGGCGATCATGGCGACCGAGGCCGTCCAGGCACCGCCTCCGGTGGCGAGGGCCAGGACCGTGCAGCACCCGAGCATCATCAGCCCGTACAGGACCACGGCCCCCGCGGCCCGGCGCGGCCCCTCGACCTTCGCCGACACCCGCATCTGCAGGACGACGACGAGCACGGTGTTGACGATCAGGAAGGCCGGGACGATGGCGTGCGGCGCCGCCGTCCGGTTCACCAGCCACAGCGGCAGCCCGACGTTGAGGATCGAGTCGTCCAGGCACATCGGGGTGTCCAGCAGGACGAACAGCAGGTACCTGCGGTCCCGCCACGGGCTCGGTGCGGCCGAGTGGTCAGCCGTGGCAGCGCCGTCGGGCCGCGCCGCCACCCGCCCGTCGCCGCGCGGCTCCCGGGTGCGCCACACCAGCGCCGCGGCCACCAGGAACGACAGTGCGTTGGCCAGGATCAGCGCGCGGTAGGCGTCACGGGTCCCCACGGCGAGACCGGCCGCGGCGATCCCCGCGCCGAGCGCGTAGCCGGCGTTCATCGAACTGCGCGACAGCGCCCGGTACGTGGAGCTCCGCTCGCCCGCCACCCGGGTGGCGAAGAGCATCTCCAGCGTCCTGGCCGCCCGGTCGCCCAGGGAGGTGACGGCGACCACGGGCAGCAGCACGTCGAAGCCGGTGCACACGAGCAGCAGGCAGAGGGTTCCGAGGCGCAGCAGGTGACAGCCGATCAGCAGCGAGCGCGCCGGGAGGCGGTCGGCCAGGCGGCCCGCCAGCGGTGAGCCGACGATGCCCGCCACCCCGGCCGTACCCAGCAGCAGGCCCAGCTGCCGGGCGTCGAGGCCGGCCACGAAGGTGAAGTAGAGGACCGAGGACGCGGCCCACACTCCCGAACCCGTGCGGTCCAGGAACAGGGCGAGCAGCATGATCCGCGCATCACGCCCGCCCGGCGGACGGCGCAGCTGCGCCACCAGACCGTCTCCGCCCCGCCGGGCCCGCTGGGTGTCCGCGCCGCGCCGCATCGGCGGCCTCCGATCCACTGGGAACATATCTCGACATCAAGAGATTCGGTGGCAGCTTGCCCGAGATCAATCTCGACGTCAAGATACTTACTGTCGAAGGACTGTCGTGAGAATCTCCGGGTGCGACAACTCGTGGACGACCAGCGGTAGTTGCCCCACGGCACCGCCCGGCTGCCCAGCCGCACGATCGCCCGACCGCACCGCCGTCGGGCTACTGCACGACGACTGCGACAGCTCACGCGCCGGCCGGTGCTACCGGGGTCCGAGCAGCCAGCCGGCCAGCGAGAGCGTCCCCACCGACAGCAGGATGACCTCAGGCCTCTCCCCAGCAGGGAAGGAGTCCAACTTCGCCTGGTTGCCATGGACCACGGCGACGTGCTTCATGGTGTCGCCCTTCCGGTCCGCCTGCCCCGTTGGCGCGCCCTCAGCATGGAGTCGTGGCGGGCCGGCCGGGTTCCACATCGAGTGGCGGGGTTTCCTCAGGAGAGTTGAGCGCGGCTGGCGGCGCTGAGTGCGGCGAGGGCGATCAGTGTTGGGTGGTAGGCGCGATCGAAAGGATCCGCCTCCGGGGCGAAGTGGATGGTGGGGACGATGCAGCCGATCGCGATGGCGGTCCGGGACAGGGTGTTGAGCACCTGCTGATGGCGCGGATTGAGGGGCAGGCCGCACCAGAGGGCGGCTGCGGTCAGTTCTGCGGCGACATCGAGATCACCCAGCGGCAGGCGGGCGGCGGCGGCGGGGCCGAGGGTCTGGGCGAGCCAGGCGGCATGGCGGGCGGCCCAGGGTGGGATGCGGCGACCGAAGCGGGTGGCGAGGAAGCAGGCGTGGGTGACGTCGTAGAGGGCTGGGCGGGCTGCGGCGGCGAGGGCCGGAGCGGACGGGTATCGGCGCATCAACGCCTCAAGCCTTCGTGTCATTTGCGGGCCGTAGTCGTGGATACCGGCGAGTTCGGCTGCAATGGCGTGGTCCAGGTCGGGGCCGGGATTATTGCGGGGCGGCATCGCGAAAACGGCCCTGACGATGCCATGTGACCTGAACGGGCGGCCGGTGATGCGCTCGATGGCGATGAAGACGAGCAGCGCCGCTTTGAAATTATGGCTTGCGGCTGCTCCGGACGCGATTACCTCGGGCAGCGCCTGGTCGGCAGGGCGCAGCAGCTCCTGGCATTTCTCGGAGGCGAGGCGAGCCCAGGTTCCGCTCGCCGACGCACGCGGGCCCGTCAATCCGAACAGGACGAGGGACAATTCGCAGGCAGGTCGGATCTTGATGGACCAGTCTGCGACCGAGTCAACGGGTCCGGGCGGGAAGAAGCGGTCGAGGTGTGACTCGAGCCAGTCGCACAGCGCCTGCTCGGCTTCGAGTTGAGCCAACGGGATCCCTACGCTTCCTCCGAAGTGATGGTTCCAGGGGCTGGTACCTCGATTTTCGGCGCCGGGAACGGCTTCCCTGCGACTTTCCCTCGATTGGCGGAGTTATGGACATCACGATCTGGGTAATGCTTAGCATACGAATCTACTCTGCCGCAAATCGGCGGAAAGGCGGTTGATCGAATATGGGAAACCAGACCAGCGAGGCTACGGCGACCGACAGAAGCTGCCCGGTGTACGTCGTCAACAACACCGGAGGCACTCTGAGCGAAATTACCTTCACTCACCGGTATAACGGTGACAACAAGGTGAGCAAAACCTTCACAAATCTCGCGAACGGCAGCAAGGAGTACGCGTTCGACGCGAAGTACCGCACGGGGTTCGTGACGACAGGGCACGACTACTGGTGGGTGAGCTTCAAGGCCGGCGGCCACGTGTTCGCCTGCAAGGACGACTTCTACTGCTACCTGACGGCAGATGACGATGGCAAGGACGTGATTCTGAAGGTCACGATGAACAATTTGCACGTCGGCTGTCCGGCGTCGAGCAGCTGCGACGTGGCCATCAACCAGGTCGGTTAGAGCCGACTCCGAGCAAGGCGGCACCACCGGCCGACGCGGTGGCGCCGCCTTGCTCGGTGCTTCGGCGGCAGACGCGGGGACTCGTGCCGTCCCTTCGTGGAGGTGCCGGGATGCCGTCGGTGATGGGGGTTGCCAGAGGAGCGTGAACAGCTCGGCAGCCGGTGGAGGCCCTTCAGGCCGAGCTGCGGGAGGCGGAGGCCGCGTGGGAGCGGTTCGTGATCGCCCATGAGACGGTGGCCGAGGTCCTGGCGGAACCTCGCGGAGGCAAGGAGGGGCGCCGGTCCTGGCTGCGCGGGGCTGGCTGACCGAGGAACGCCCAGGGATGTTCAGCCTGGTCGCCGGCGCTCGGCTCGACGACCACCTCTTTCTTCGTCTCCCCAATGGACGGCTGTGCGCCGAGAATGGACGGCTGTGCGCCGAGCTTCCGTCATGTCCCCACAGTGTCCCAGGATGTGATCATTCGGGGTGTCCATCGAGGCTTCCGGCGACCGCCCTCGTTCCTGCGGGCCCTACCCGTCGGTGCTGCTAGCCACGTCGGAGCAGCCAGCCGGCCAGCGAGAGCGTCCCCATCGACAGCAGGGTGGAGAACATCACCGAGTCGCGGGCCAGGGCCGTGCTCAGACCGTACTCGCGCGCGTAGATGAACACGTTCTGCGCGGTGGGCAGCGCGGAGCAGACCACCACGGCGAGGAGTTGGTGCTGCGGCAGGTGCAGGACCAGGCTTCCCACGGCGAGCGCGACCAGGGGCTGTACGAGGGTCTTGATCGCGACGGTCAGACCGACCTCGGCGCGCTGGGCGGGGCCGTCGGCCGGCCGACGGCCGTGCAGCGACATCCCGAGGGTGATCAGCGCGGTCGGTACGCCAGCACCGCCGAGCAGTTCACAGGAGTGGCCCAGGGTGGGCGGCAGGTGCCACCCGGCCGCGGAGGCGAGGGCACCGATCGCCGAGGCCAGCACGATCGGATTGCGCAGCGGCAGCATCAGCAGCCGGGCCGCCCGGCCCCTGCGCTCCCCGTCACCCTCGCTCCGGCCGGTACCGGCATCCAGCAGCGCCAGGACCACCGGCGTGACCACCAGCACCTGGAAGACGAGGACCGGCGCGATGAACGAGGCGTCGCCCAGCACCTGCAGGGCCACCGGGATGCCCAGGTTCGCGGAGTTGACGTACCCGGCCGCCATCCCGGCTATGGTCCGGTCCGCCAGGCTCCGGCCGAACCACCACCGCGCCGCCACGACCCCGAGCAGCGAGGCCACGGCCGTGCCGGCCACGAAGGCCAGCATGGACGTGTTCGCGAAGCTGTCCAACGGCGTCCGGGCGATCATCGTGAACAGCGCGGCGGGCATGGCCACGTGGAAGACGAACCGGCCGAGGACGACCTCCGCCTGCGGCCCCAACAGGCCGGTACGGCCCACCAGGTAGCCGACGGCGGTCATGAACCAGATGGGGACGAAGGCGGCGAGCAAAGGGTGCAGGGTGTGCATGGGTCCTCGACTGGTCCTGGTGGTCTGTCCGGTCGGGTCGATCCGTCCGATCTGTTCGATCCGACTGATCCGACCGATCCGGTCGGTCCGACCGCTGTCCGGGACTCCGGGGTCTCCGGGGTATCCGGGTTTCTCGGTCGCCCCGCAGTCAATCAGGCATCGTCGGCGGGCCCGCAACCGGTCGGCGCGGCAACCGCCCGAGCGGACGTCGGACGCCTTGACGGACTGATGGACCGTCAGTCTCCGCACAGGCGGACCCCGGCGGAGCACCGCGCCTCCGGCTGAACGCCGAGTGGGCGGAGTGCGGGTTGGGCGGAGTACAGGGCGGGCGGAGCACGGAGCGGGCGGAGTACGGTGGCCGAATGAACGCAGCGTTCCGCACCGAGGCCGACGACCAGGGCACGACCGTACGGCTCGGGCCGGTACGACGCGTGGTGTCGCTGGTGCCCTCGCTGACGGAGGCCGTCGCGGCCACTGCGCCGCACCTGCTGGTCGGTGCCACCGACTGGTGCACCCACCCGGCCGACCTCGCGGTGGAGCGGATCGGCGGCACTAAGAACCCGGACGTGCCACGCATCGTGGCGCTCCGGCCCGACCTGGTGGTGGCCAACGAGGAGGAGAACCGTGCCCCCGACCTGGCGGCCCTGCGGTCCGCCGGGGTGCCCGTCTGGGTGACCGAGGTCCGTACGCTGCCGCAGGCCCTCTGCTCGCTGGACCGGCTGCTCACCGTCGCCTGCCGACTGCCGCGCCCGGCCTGGCTGGACGAGGCCGGGGCGGCGTGGGAGGCGGTGGGCCGCGCACCGGCGTCCGTACGGGCGGTGGTGCCGATCTGGCGGCGGCCCTGGATGGTGCTCGGCCGGGACACCTTCGCCGGTGACCTGCTGCACCGGCTCGGTGTGGACCTCGTCCACGCCGACCACCCCGAGCGCTACCCCGCCATCCCCATCGCCGAGTTGCTGGCCGCCGAGCCCCGGCTCGCCGTCCTGCCGGACGAGCCGTACCGGTTCTCCGCCACGGACGGCCCCGAGTCCTTCCCGGGGATCCCCTGCGCCCTGGTCAGCGGCCGCCACCTCACCTGGTACGGCCCCTCGCTGGCCGAGGCCCCCGCCGTCCTCGCCGCCCAACTGCGGGCCGCCCGGCCGCATGCCGCCCGGGAGCACGGGGAACCGTCCACCCGGCCGCATGCCGCCCGGGAGCACGGGGAACTCCCCGACCGGCCGAGCACCGGCGAGGGGCGCGCGGCGCAACACGAGCGGCCCGCCGCCGAGGTGCCGCACCGGACGGGCGGATCCCCGCACGCCTGAGGCAGCGGCCGCTACCCGTCGAGCAGCCGCTCCCGCAGCAGGGCGCCGAACTCCGGTCCGAGGCCGAGTGCTTCGCGGACGTAGCCACGCACCGACCCGTGCCGCGCGGCCAGCTCGCCGAGGAAGAGCCGCATCAGTTCGGGCGGGGCCTGTCCGTACCCGGGCCAGCGCGGCTCGCGGCCGCCGTTCGCTCCGCGCCAGTCGGCGACCAGCCGCTCGGTGGCGAGCCCGGTCAGCGCGAAGTCGGCGACGACGGTCTCCGCCGGGACGCCGAGCAGGTCGAGCACGAGCGCGGCCACGATTCCGGTCCGGTCCTTGCCCGATGCGCAGTGGAAGACCAGCGGCGCGCTGTCGGCGGCGATCACCTCCAGCACCTGCCGGATCTCCTTGACCCCGTCCTCGGCCACCTCCGCGTAGCGCTCCGCCAGGAAGCGCGCGGTGTCGGTCTCGGGGCCGAGTGCCGCCTGGTCGTACGGGCGGTGTTCGATGCTGAGGTTGTGGTACTCGGTCCCGAGCTCTTCCGGCACCCGGCCCCTGGCCTCGATCTCCCAGGGGTAGCGCAGGTCGATCACGGTGCGGATGCCGAGAGCCATGAAGCGCTCCCGGTCCGGCCCGCCGGTCAATTTGGCCAGCGAGTCGGACCGGTAGAGCCTGCCCCAGCGCACCGTACGACCGTCCTCGGTGCGATAGCCGCCGAGGTCACGGAAGTTGTGCAGCCGGTCGAAGGCCAGGTGTCTGGTCATCACGTCACTCCGGAGTACGGGTTGCTGGTCCGGCATCAGGAGGGCTGCGCCGGCGAGCCGAACCCGGAAACGGAACCGGAACCGGAACCGAGCAGTTTGCCCAGCCGGGCCACGGCTTCGGCCACCGTCGCCTGGTCCTGCGTGTGGCAGAGGCGGAACCAGCCGGGGGCGTTCGGATGGAAGATCTCGCCGGGGATGATGCTCACCCTGGCCTGGTCCAGGATGGTCTGCCAGAGCCTGCGTTCGCCCTCGTAGCCCGGTTCCGGCAGGTGGGCCCGCAGGTCCAGCCAGAGCGAGCAGCCGGCCTCGGCCGGGATGTGGGGTATGCCCTGCTGCGCCAGCGCCTCGGCGGTGGCCGAGTACGAGGCGGCGAGGCGGCGGCGGTTCTCGGCGAGGTAGTCGGCCGTCCACGCGGGGTCGGCCAACAGGTCGGCGAGGAAGGCCTGCGTACCGGTGGAGACCGGGGCGAAGTAGGAGAGCGCACGGGCGGCCTCGCGGACCCGGGGGTCCGTCACGTGGAGCACACCGGTCTTGAACCCGGGCAGGCCGAAGTCCTTGGCGAAACCCCAGATGGTGTGGGTCCGGCCCGATCCCGCCGGGCCGACCGCCGGGTCGCGCAGGCTGGTGAACGGGGTCGGACCGAACACCGAGTGCGAGTAGAGCTCGTCGCCGACCAGGTCGAGGTCGTGGGCCGCCGCGACCTCGGTGAGTTCGCGCAGCTGCTCGGCACTGTGCACCTGGCCGAGCGGGTTGGAGGGCGAAGCCAGCACCACGGCCCGGACGGTGACTCCCGCCCGGCCCAGCTCGCGGACCGTGCGGTCGACCGCCCGGGCGGACAGCGCGAAGCCGTCGGCCTCGTCCATCAGTGCGGGCACCACCCGGGCGCCGGACCGGCCGCCGAGGTCGGTGTCGAAGGCCGCGTAGTACGGGGCGGGGACGACGATCGCCTCGCCGGGGTCGCACAGGATGGTGGCGATGATGTCCAGGGCGGCCGTGGCGCCGCTGACCACCACCAGGTTCTCGGGGTCGACCCGGGAGTGGCCGGTGCGGGTGAGGAGGTCGGCGATCCGCTCGCGCAGCACGGGGCTGCCGTGGAGTTCGGCGTAGCGGGTGTCGTCCTCGGTCAGTGCGCCCGGCCGGGCCAGGCGGTCCGCGAGCAGGTCGCCGACCAGGCGGTTCTCGGCGGTGCCCAGGTTGAGGTAGCCGTCCGGGCGCAGCTCGGGGTGGTAGGGCCGCGCCTCGGCGCGGAAGTGGGCCTCGGCGATGGCCGGTGAGGCGGCGGTGAGGGCGGCGGCGGTCCGTGACACCATCAGTGGCTCCCGGGGTTCGGGTCGGTCGGCTGTGCGGCGGGCCCGGTGCCGGCCGTGTTCGCGGCTCCGGTGATCAGTCCCGGGTGGACGCCCAGCCCCATCGAGGCGTCGATCACGGCGCCGTGCAGCAGGGCGGAGTGCGGTCCGGCCAGCCAGTGGACCAGTTCGGCGACCTCGTCGGGTTCGATCAGCCGTCCGCGCGGCAGGCGGGCGAGCAGTCCGGCGCGTTCGTCGGTCGAGAGGCCGGTGAGGGTGCTGGCCTCGAACATGCCGGTCGCGGTGGCTCCGGGGCAGACGGCGAAGATGTCGACGTTCTCGTGGGCGAGTTCGGCGGCCAACTGCCGGGTGAGGTGGCCGATGGCGGCCTTGCTCATGCCGTCGGCGAGCCGGAAGCCGGGGAACTGGGAGACTCCCCCGCCGACGCTGGAGACGTTGACGATCTTGCCGGAGCCGCGCTCCCGCATCCCGGGCAGCAGTTGCTGGATCAGCCAGAGCGGCCCGACCGCGTTGATCCGCAGCAGCGCGGCGTCCTGCTCGTGCTCGGGCCCGTCGGCGTAGCGCTGGACGGTGGCCGAGCCGGCTCCGGCGTTGTTGACCAGGATGTCGACCGGGCCGGGGAGTTCGCTCACCAGGCGCTCGTGGTCCGCCCACTCGCCCTGGCGGAAGGGGAAGGCCCGGACGGCCCCGGGCCGCTTGCGGTTCAGCTCCTCGGCGAGGGCGACGGCCCGCTCCCGCCCCGAGTGGTAGGTGAACCAGACCCGGTCGCCGTCGGCGGCGAACCGTTCCACACACGCGCGTCCGATGCCGGCCGATCCGCCGGTGATCAGGACGTTCCGCTGTTCCATGTGCCCCCTCGGGCTCGGCCGCCGTCCGCGCGGGTGGCGCACGCGGCAGGATCCAGCCGCCCTCGTGGGGCGGCTCGGTCAAGGACCGGCTTGATCATCGCACCGGCATGAGCATAACGACAGCCCCCCGGAAAATCAGGCGACGCCGGGAGGACCTGCTGCTAGCTTCCGAACACATGAAACCGGTCACCGACGAACAGATCCGCGCTTCCTTCGTGAACTGCACCAAGGGGGAGGCACAGCGGCTCCACCTGCCCCGTGGACTGGCCGACCTGCCGTGGGACGACCTGGACTTCCTGGGCTGGCGCGACCCGGGCGCCCCCGACCGGGCCTACCTGGTCGCCGAGCGCCCCGACGGGCCGGTCGGGATCACCCTGCGTGCCACCACCGGGATCCGCCGCACCGTGCTGAAGAGCAACCTCTGCTCGCTGTGCATCACCGCCCACGCCGGTTCGGGGGTCGCCCTGCTGGCCGCCCGCCGCGCGGGCCAGGCCGGCCGGGACGGCAGTACCGTTGGTGCCTACATGTGCGCGGACCTCGCCTGCTCGCTGTACGTCCGGGGGAAGAAGCGCTCACAGCTGGCGGAGCGCGTCAGCGAGTCGCTGACGCTGGAGGAGCAGATCCTCCGGACCCGGCTCAACCTCGACGCCTTCGTGGACCAGGTCCTCCAACTCGGCTGAGGACCGGCCCCGTTGTGACCCCGTCGTCCGCTGTGATCCCGCTCTGTTCCGGTCGGCCACGACCGGCGGAAAACCGGAGGCCGACGGGGCCGGCGGTCGGATAGGCTCTCCTCGTCCAGGTGCGAAGGGGACGGCTACTTCCCTTCTGGTGGACGTTGTCCGGGTTCGAATCCCGGCCGTCCGGCCCCGTGCCGGCGGTGGTGTAACGGCAGCACGCGTGATGGCACCGTCTCCGAACCAGATCTCTGGACGACCGGCTTCGCAGCCCGCACCTCCCGGTGCGCAGGACTTCGGCTACTTCATCCAAAAAGGTTCCGCCGCAGTCCGCTTCTGATCTCGGGAGGCCACAACATCCGGGCTCCGGCTCCGGCTCCGGCTCCGGCTCCGGCTCCGGCTCCGGCTCCGGCTCCGGCAAGGTTGTGCGGAGCCCGTCCGCCGGCACGCAGCGGACTGCGACTACCGTCCTGCCGGGGCGGGAGTCCCGCCTCCCGCAAGGGCTTTCCGGTCCGCCTCCAGTGAACTGACCAGCCTGCTCAGCAGCGTACGGAAGTTCTCGGTGTCCCCGGCGTCGGTGTGGTCGGCGTGGACGTGATCGGCAGGGTGGGCAAGGTCGTTGGACGGCATTCGGCGGGCATCTCCTCGCGGCTTCGGCTGACGGACCCCGTCATCCTCGCCCCCGGCCCTCAACAGCCGATAAACGATCGCTGAGCGCCCGCCGCCCGCACGGCTCAGGCCCGCCCGAGGACCCGGTCCACCGTGATCTCGATGACCACACGCTCCGGGTTCTCCCTCGGCTGCCGGTAGCGCTCGGCGTAGCGGCGCACCGCGTCGGCGACCTGCTCCGGCTCCTCGCGCACCACCGCTATGCCCTCCAGCGTGCACCAGCGCGCGCGGTCCACCTGGCAGACCGCGACCCGCAGCCCCTCCGGACCGGCGGCCAGCACGTTGCGGACCTTCCGGCTGTTCCGGCCGCTGATCACCCGCGCCGTGCCGGTCTCCGGGTCGAGGGTCGCACCGACCGGGACGACGTGCGGGGTACCGTCCGGTCGCAGGGTGGTCAGGGTGCACAGGTGGTACTCGCGCCAGAAGTCGAGCAGGTTCTCGTCCAGCGCACGCGGGTCATGAGGCATACCGGCATGCTACGACCCCCACCCGGCCGCCCGCGCCCGCCCTTCTCCACCGTCCGACCGACCGACCCCACCACCATCACCACCCTCCAGCCTTGACCTCCCCACCCACCGGCCCCAACAGGTAGCGTTCCCACCGGTGGTAACGCCGACTGATGGCATGTGACGGAACGGAGTCCGGCAGTGGTGGGGTTGGTCGAGCCGAGAACGGGGACCGAGGGACAGGCGGTCCGCGAAGGCGCCAGGACCTTCGCGGTGGCGGGCTTCGCGCCCTGGCCGCCGCCGGGCGGGGAGAAGCGGCGCGGACGGCAGTTGCGCGAGCAGGTCCCCCGCGAGTCGCACGCGCGGTTCACCCTGCCCGAGGACCGCCCGAGCGTGGTGCAGGCCGTCGAGGACGCCAACGCCGGACGGCTCCCGCACCTGGTACCGATCAGGGTCGGCCGGATGGCTGCCTCCCCGTTCGCCTTCCTGCGCGGCTCGGCCGGCCTGATGGCCTGCGACCTGGCCGCCGGACCGACGAGCGGGATCACGGCGCAGCTGTGCGGCGACGCGCACGCGGCCAACTTCGGCCTGTACGGCGACGCCAGGGGCCGACTGGTGACGGACATCAACGACTTCGACGAGACCGTCCCCGGCCCCTGGGAGTGGGACGTCAAGCGGCTGGCCGCGAGTCTGGTGCTGGCGGGTCGCCAGTCCGGCGCCGGCGAGGACGTCTGCCGCGAAGCCGCCTTCGACGCGGTGCGCTCGTACCGGCGGACGATGCGCCTGCTGGCCGGGCTCCCCGCGCAGGACGCCTGGAACGCCGTCGCCGACGATCACCTGGTGTCCTTCGCCGACGCCCACGAGTTGGTCGACGTGCTGAGCGGGGTGAGCGCGAAGGCACTGCGCAACACCAGCGCCAAGTTCGCCGCCAAGTCCACCGTCCGGGGCAGGGACGGCCAGTGGAGGTTCACCGCGGCGCCGCCCGTCCTCAGTGAGGTGACGGACCGTCAGGCCGACGCGGTGGCCGACTCGCTCGCCGGGTACCTGGAGACGGTCCCGGTCGAGCTGCACCCGCTGCTGGCCCGCTACAGCGTGCACGACGTGGCGTTCCGCGTGGTCGGCACCGGCAGCGTCGGCACCCGTTCGTACGTCGTGCTGCTGCTGGACCGGCGCTCGGAGCCACTGGTGCTCCAGGTCAAGGAGGCCCGGCCGTCCGCCCTGCTGCCGCACCTGGCCCGGGCGGGGTACCCGGCGCCCGCGGAGACGCACGAAGGACGTCGGGTGGTACTCGGCCAGAAGCGGATGCAGGTGGTCAGCGACGTCCTGATGGGCTGGACCACGGTCGACGGACTCCCCTACCAGGTGCGGCAGTTCCGCAACCGCAAGGGCAGCGTCGACCCGGCGGCCCTGCTGCCGGAGCAGCTGGACGACTACGGCCGGCTGACCGGCGCGCTGCTCGCCCGGGCCCACGCGCACACCGCGGACGCGGCCGTGATCGCCGGGTACTGCGGCAAGGGCGAGGCGCTGGACCGAGCCATGGCCGCGTTCGCGGTGGCGTACGCGGACCAGAGCGAGGCCGACCACGCCGCGCTGCTCGCCGCCGTACGCTCCGGCCGTCTCCCGGCCGAGACCGGCGTCTGACCGGCGCCTGACCGGGCGTCACCGATCGGGGGGCCGGCTGCCACCGATCAGTAGCACCGGCCGCCACCGGCCCATGGCGCCGGCCGCCACCGGCCCATAGCGCCGACCGTCGCCGATCCGTAGGACCGGCCGTCACCGATCCGGGGGACCCGCTGCCGAACAACGCGCCGACGGCATCGAACAGCCGGTCCCCCGGGCCACCCGATCGATCCCGAATGGCTGACATTCAGTGATCCATTGGCCTGTTCACACTCTTCCTGCCGGAGACTTGGCGAGTTACCGTCGGTAACGGCGCGCCGACACGGCGTGCCCTCCCCCGACCGCGAGGAGGACGGAATGACTGTCGAGCACAGTGCGGTGTCACCCGCTCAACCGCTGATCCCGCTGCACTGCCTCCGTCACGCGGAGCCCGGCCCGCCCAGGCTCACCGCACTGCCCAACGGCACGCCGGCCTGGCTGGCGACCCGGCACGCGGATGTCCGGCAGGTGCTCACCGATCCGCGCCTGGACCGCGCCACGCTGTTCGCGCCGGACGCGCCGCCGACCTCCACCGGACCGAACCTCCTGGACGACCCGGACGGCCTGCTGAACATCGACGGCCCCGAGCACCAGCGGCTGCGCCGCACCGTCCAGCGCGCCTTCACCCCGAGGGCGATCGCCCGCTGGCGGCCGTGGGTGGAGTCGGTGGTCGAGGAGCTGATCGACGACCTGGAGGCCGCCGGCTCGCCGGTCGACGTGGTCGCCGGTCTGACCCGTTCGCTGCCGATCGCGGTGATCAGCCGGCTGATGGGCCTGGACGGCCTCGACCTCCGTCGCCTCGGCCACTGGAGCGACCACGCGATGTCCACCTCCGCCTACCCGGCCGAGCAGGTCCGGCAGGCGATGCGGGAGTTCCACACGTTCTCCGAGCAGCTCATCGCCGACCGCCGGAAGAACCCCGGCGACGACCTGGTCAGCAGTCTGCTCCTGGCGGCGGCCGAGACCGAGGGGGTCACCGAGGGCCAACTCACGACCCTGGTCTGTGGACTGGTGGTGGCGGGGCACGAGACCACGATGACCTCGTTCGGCAACGCCCTGGTCCAGCTGCTCTCCGAGGCCCCCCAGGCGTGGGCCCGGATCGCGGCGGACCCGGCCGACGCGACTGCCGCCTCGGAACAGATCCTGCGCGCCGTCCCGCTCAGTGACGCCACCGCTCTGCCCGGACTGCTGCGCCGGGCGGTGACCGACCTGGAGATCGGCGGGGTGGCCATCGCGGCCGGGAGCGTGGTGGCCGCGGACATCAGGACGGCCAACCACGACCCCGAGGTCTACCCGGCGGGTGGCCCGCTCGACCACTTCGCTCCGCTCGGCACCCCCAGCCTCACCTTCGGCGCCGGGCCGCACCACTGCCTCGGCGCCTGGCTGGCCCGGATGGAACTGGAGTTGGGTCTGCACCACCTGGCCAGGCGGCTGCCCGGCCTGCGCCTGGCCGGCCCGCTCGAGGAGATCCCCTGGCGGGAGGGTCTGCTGACCCGGAGCCCGGCATCGCTGCTGGTGGCCTGGTGAGCGCCGCCGGACAGGAGCTGGTCGTCCGGGTGGACCGCACCCGCTGCGTGGGGACCGGCGCCTGCACCTGGACCGCTCCCGAGGACCTCGGCCTGGGACCGGACGGCCGGGCCAGGCCGCTGCGGCCGGTGTCGCACGACCGCCCCGGGCTCACCGAGGCGGCGGAGATGTGCCCGGTGGAGGCCATCACGGTGCTCTCCGCCGCCGACGGCGAAGTGGTGGCCCCGCTGTAACGGGTGGCCGCTCCGAGCCGCTGCGGGTCGGCACGACAGCTGCCCGGCTGCGGCGCCCTGCGGTGCCGCTGCCGGGACACCGGCTCGCACCGACCCGCAGCGGCGCCGTCACGCGGCGCCGCCGGCCGCCGCCCGGTCGATCCGGCTCGGCCGGCGGAGTCCGGATCCCACCGCGACCGCCAGCTCCGCCAGGGCCGTTGGCGCACCCTGCTGCCCCCGGATCCCCGGGAAGGCGTTCACGTCCACGATCAGTGGCGCACCCCCGACGTCCAGGATGTCCACCCCGTACACGTCCAGCCCGAACACCGCACCGACCTTGAGCGCCAACTCGGCCCAGCCCTGCGGGAGCTCACCGACGGCACGGGACGGCTGCCGCTCCCCCTCGGCGAGTTCGGAGTGGCGCAGCTCGGCGAAGAGCTCGCCCGCGACCACCCAGAGCTTGTGGTCCCAGCCCGAGCCCGGCGCCAGGTCCTGGACCACCACCGGCTCGCCCGGCCACCGGTCGGCGAGTTCACGCAGTCGCCGGTCGTCCGCGACCCGGGCGACCAGGTCGCCCCGCCGGCTCAGCCGGCTCTTCACCACGAGCGGGTGCCGCACCGGGCCGCGGGCCGCCAGGGCGTCGAGGTCGGGCAGCCCGGTGGTGGCGGCGAACGGCAGTCCGGCCCGCCCGGCGAGGTCGGCCATCCGCACCCGGTCCTGGCAGAACCCGGTCGAGGCGGCCGAGTTGACGACCGGTACGCCACTGTCCTCCAGCTGCCCGGCGAGCGCGAGTGCCGCCGGGGTGCGGGCCTTGAGCAGGTACACGTCGGCGAGCGACGGCGGTTCGGGCAGCGGGTCACCGGGGGCCAGCTGCTCGACGCGGTGCCCGGCCGCGGTGAGCAGGGCCGTGGTGTCCGCCAGCAGCGGGTGGTCGGGGGCGGCGGTCAGCAGGCCGATCCTCATACCGCGGCCACCTGTTCGGGGATCCGGACGCCGGCCGGCAGCGGCGACGGCCAGGACGAGCCGTTCCGCGCCAACCGCAGGATCGCCCGCGAGACCCTGGCCACGGCGTCCGGCACCTGACGGAAACTCGGGAAGTCGTTGACGTCCACCACCACGGGCCCGTCGGGGCCGAGCAGGATGTCCACCCCGTACAGGTCCAGGCCGTAGACCTCGCCGACGGCCGTGGCGATGGCGGCGACCTCGGCGCCGAGCGCCACCGGCCGCTCCCGCACCGGCGCGCCGTCCCCGGCCAGCGGCGAGGTGCGCTCGGTGCCGAACAGTTCACCGGCTGCGCAGTACACCTTGAGGTCCACGCCCGCGTTCGGCACGTACGGCTGCGCGAGCAGCAGGCCCTCGCCCTCGGTGCGCTCCCCCAGCGCCCCGAGCGCCGCCAGTTCCTCGGGGCGGTCGACCCGGTGGACGGCCCGGCCGGAGCTGCCGTCGGCGGGCTTGACCACCAACGGGTAGCGGTCCGCCGGTATTCGGGCCAGGTCCTCGGGCCTGGCCGCCGCCCAGGTCGCCGGGACGGGCAGGCCGGCGATCTCGGCGAGAACGGCCGCCTGCGCCTTGTCGCGGACGCCCCGGATCGCGCGCGCGTCGTTGATGGTGGTCAGTCCGACGGTGGCGGCGGCCTCCAGCAGCCCGAGGCCGGGGCCTCCGGAGACGGTCTTGAGCACCCAGGCGTCGTGGTCGCCGCCCCGGACCAGCTCGCCGAGGTCGAGCAGCGAACCGCCGGGCCGCAGGACGTCCACCCGGTGGCCCCACGCCTTCAGTTGGCGCACGACGTCGAGCGGCATACCGTCGTTGCGGTACTGCTCCTCCACCAAGAAGCAGAATCTCATGCGTACTACCCCTGTCCCCCCGCATTTCACCGATCGGCCAGGCTCGGCCGACCATAGCGCCCCAGGATGCCATGAATTGCCTGGACAAGATCACTCAGGCGGTAATGAATCGGCAACAAGCGCGCCACAGATGGATTTAGGCCGACCGACGAATGGAGGAGCCGCCGGGAGCCCGGCCGCGTGGTGCCGCCGTCCGCCGGGCGGTGGCGGCGAAGCCGGACCGGCACGGCGTGCGGGCCGACCGGGGCCGTCACCGGAACCGCCGGGCCGGGGTCCGCCCCCGGACTCCCGGCGGGGCGACGCCGCGGCTCCGCGGACGGACCCTAGTCGTACTGACGTTTCGCCAACCGCTGCTGCGCACCGGGTCCGAGCGCGAGGCCGAAGCCGAAGCGCTCGGCGGCCTGCCGGATCTGCTCCAGCGGGAGCGAGCCGTGCCGCTGGAGCACCAGGCGCGGCCGGCCGTGCTCGTCGACACCGTCGGTCCGGTGGAAGGCCAGGACCGAGGTGGACATCGGCTCGTGCAGCGGGTGGTTGCGCCGTGCGGCCTCCTCGTCGGCGTGCTCCAGCACCCGCACGCCCGCCTCCTGGCCGAACTCGGCCCGCAGGGCCGCCGCCCGCCAGTGCGCGGGCTCCTCGGCCGCGCCGGTCGCGAACCGGGAGCGGTTGGCCGAGGTGATGAACAGCAGGTCCCCCCGGCTGCCCGAGACGGCCTGGGAGAGGAAGTCGTTCGACGGGCAGGAGTAGCCGGGGGCGATCACCTGGACGGTGCGCCCGTCCTCCGAGTCCGCCGTCAGATGGCTCGGCAGGTCGTCGGGCGCGGGCCCCTGGAAGCCGAACGGGCCCAGCGTGAACAGCGCGTCGATCAGCGCGGTCACCTCCCGGTGGCCGATCCCGGCGGGCAGCCGCGCCCAGTCGAAGAGCAGCGGGATCCGGGCCGGGGCCGTGGTCACGCTGCCGGTCCGGCCCGGCGGCCGGCCCTTCATCAGGTTGACCCGCCGGACCACGGCCGCCTCCGGACGGGCGGTCAGTGCATAGAAGTTCCCGAAGCCGTGCGCCACCGCGAGCCCCGCGACCAGCGCTCCGGCCGCCCAACGGACATCCTCGGACCGGCCCAGCACGGCTCGCTTCGCGCGGCCGGAACCGCCGCCCCCGATACCCTCGCCACCGGCGCAGCCACACTCGCTCGCGACCATCAAAGACCTCCGCACACCCGGATTCCCGCTGGCATCAACGCAGCGGGGAGTCAAAACGTCACAGGACCGTCCCGAATCCGACCTGACCCGGCCTCAGTCTCCTTCCGCACCCCGGCGCTGTCGGACCACGGCATTACCATTCCTTGGTGAACCCTTGAGCAACCGGGGGTTGAGGAGAAATCCGGGAGATCGAGGAGGGGCAGTGCAAAGAACCGTCGGATCCAGCACCACCCGGCCCGTCGCCGCGGACACCGGCGCCTGGCCCATACCGAGGCAGCCCCGCACCGCCGGGCGGCCGTTCGTCCTGCACCCGCACGGCCTGCACGACCTTCGGCGCAGCCCGGCCGCCACCGGCCCGGCCGTGCTGAGCTACCCGTTTGGCGATCTGGTGGTGGTCACCGGCCTTCCCGGCAGCGGGAAGAGCACCCTGATGCGGCGGTGCGCCCGAGCGCCGATCGTCGACTCCCAGCTGAGCCGCGAGCACTACGCCCGGCTGCTCCCGCCCGGCCTGCCCTACGCGGTGTACCGCCCGCTGGTCCGGCTGCGCCACTACCGGCGGCTGCACCGGGCGCTGCTGGCCGGCGGCCCGCTGGTCGTGCACGACTGCGGCACCCTGCCCTGGGTGCGCGCCTGGCTGGCCCGGACAGCACTGAGCCAGGGCCGCCGGTTGCACCTCGTCCTGCTCGACAGCACCCCGGCCGAGGCCAGGCAGGGCCAGCAGGCCCGGGGCCGCCGGGTCTCCGCGTACGCCTTCGCCCGGCACCGCGGCAGCGCCGCCCGGCTGCACGCCGAGCTGGCCGGCGGCTCGGGCGCCGCCGCGGGCTGCGCCTCCACGGTGCTGCTCGACCGGGCGGCGGCCCGCGGTCTGCGCGGGATCGAGTTCACGGCGGGCGCCCCCGGGCACCTCGGCGGCTGACCCGGCTCGGCGCGCCGGGCGGGGGCGACTCCGGGTTCGTTCGTTCGGGTTACTGCCGGGAGCGAATCCTCCGTCGGACGGCGCGCCGGACGGGGGACTCGGCCGGGCCCTCCGATCATCGGGAGTCCGATCGGGGGTCAGCGGCCGGTGGTTCGAGCCCCGTCCGGCGGAGGTCACGCAGTCGGCCCGGCGTTGGCGTGCAGGACCTCGCACGGGCCTCCGTCGCCACCGCCACTGGAGACCTCTCCCATGCGCAAGCCGATGACCAGCAAACCCCCTGCCCTGTCGGTCGCCGTCGCCATCGCCCTCTGCCTCGATGCGGGCGCGTCCGGTGTCTCGTACGCCGCCGCCGGCCGGGCCGCCGCCGACTTACCGTCGGTCTCCCGGTCCGCCTCCCCGCGGGCGGCAGGGTCCGGCGGGCCCCCGGCGTCCGACGGGCCCGGCGTCCGTACGCCTTCGGACAGGCTCACCCCGTTCACGCCGACGGTCCCCAACCCCGACACCGCGACGGCCGAGGAACTCGCCGCGGGCGCCGCCGCCGCGGGCTTCCCCGCCGGTCCGATCACCGACCCGCTGGGGCGGGCCGGTCAGCCGATCTCCCGTGCGGACGTGATCGCCAGGGCGCAGAGCTGGGTGGCGGAGAACGTCCCGTACAGCCAGTCCGCGTACTACACGGACGGCAACGGAACCTACCGGACCGACTGCTCCGGCTACGTCTCCATGGCCTGGAACCTGCCGTCGAGCGGCGCCGACAACTGGGGCGAGACCACCTGGACGCTGCCCGACTTCGCCACCCGGCTCGACAGCCTGGACGAGCTCCAGCCCGGCGACATGATCGACAAGACGGACCAGCACGTCGTCCTGTTCGAGCAGTGGGCGGACGCGGCGCAGTCGGCCGTCGTGGTACTGGAGTTGGCCCGCCCGGGGACGAAGGCCCGGCAGTCGACCTACACCCGCGCCTACCTGAACGCGAACGACTACCTGCCCTTCCGGTACGACCGGATCGTCGACGCCTCCACGCCGCCGCCCCCGCCGGCCGCCGCGCCGCACGGCTCGCTGTGGGAGCGGGTGCGCTCGGCGAACGGTGCCTGGGAGGCGCACGCGAGGATCGTCGACAACAACCATGGCCTCACCGCCGCCGCGGCCGCCACGCTCCCCGACGACAGCCTGCATGCCGTCACGCTGACCGGTGGCACCGTCTGGGACCGGATCCGCAACCCCGACGGCACCTGGCAGGCCCACGCACGCGAGATCGACGACAACGGCACCATCACCGCCATCACG
>NZ_JBHJVK010000004.1:91132-224557 GCF_042264695.1 Kitasatospora sp. NPDC056138
ACCACCGCCGCACTCCCCGACGGCACCCTCCACATCCTCACCCTCACCAACGGCACCGTCTGGGACCGGATCCGCAACCCCGACGGCACCTGGCAGGCCCACGCACGCGAGATCGACGACAACGGCACCATCACCGCCATCACCACCGCCGCACTCCCCGACGGCACCCTCCACATCCTCACCCTCACCAACGGCACCGTCTGGGACCGCACCCGCAACCCCGACGGCACCTGGCAGGCCCACGCACACAACATCGACGACAACCGGGGCGTCTTCGCGCTCTGCAGCACCGCGCTGAGCGACGGCAGCCTGCACGTGGGAACCCTCGCCTGACCCCGCGAGCAGCGCTCCGGTCGGCCGAAGTGCTGCTCGCGGTCAGGCCCCCTTCCCCACGGCCCGCCAACCTGGCTAGCGTGTCATGCGCATGGCTGCCCGGCCGTGCGTCCGCTCACCGAGGGGAGGAACCATGTCCGTCGCGCCCGCACGCACCGTGCCCGCTCGCGGCCGAAGAAGACCAGTGAGCCAGGGGTCGCCCCCGCTCACCGCCTCCGTGCACGACCGGGTGCCACCGCTACCGCGGGTGCACCTCCAGGAAGGTCCGCACCGCGGACTCGAGCGCGCCCTCGATCCAGGCCGGCTTCAGGCTGGTGTGCTCGCCGGCGAAGTGCACCCGGCCTTCGACGGTCCGGGCCGCCGGGTGCAGCTCGTGCACCTGACCGGGGGTGAACATCACCGCCTCGCCGAGCGCGTAACGGGCCCTGGCCCAGGACTGGGTGGCGCCGACCCCGGTGAACTCGGTACGCACCCGGGGACCGAAGATCCGCTCCAGGTCGTTCAGCGCGAAGGCGTACCGCTCGCCCGGCGTCAGCGAGTCCCAGCGCATCGCGTCGTCCGACCAGGTGTACGAGGCGAGCACCACGCCGCCCTTCGACCCCTGCGGCGAGTGCGAGGGGAAGTAGGTGAACCGGCTGGCGCTGTCGGAGACGCAGCCACCACCGGTGAAGCCGCCCGGACCCTGCTCCCAGAAGCGGTTCTTGAACTCCAGCAGCACCTTGGTCGCCGAGTCGTAGTGCAGCTCCGTCACCGCACGCCGCTTCTGGTACGACATCAGCGGCTCGACCGAGCAGAACCGCAGTGCGCTGAACGGGATGGTGACGATCGCGTAGTCGCCCTGGAAGACCTCGATCGGAGCGGTCGGAGCGCCGTCGCAGGACTCCTCGTCCCCGCTCTCGGCGGTCGTCTCGATCCGCACCCCGCTGTCCGTCTGCACCAGGCGGGTCATCCGACGGCCCATCCGCAGCTCGCCCTTGAGCAGGTCGGCGAGCTTGTCGGTGAGGACCGCGGTGCCGCCCTCCAGCTCCCAGTACCGGTTGGTCGGGCTGATCACCGCATGGTCGATCAGCGTCGGTACCAGCGAGTAGTGCAGACGCGAGGTCATGTTCTCCAGGGTGCCGGCGGCCTGGATCCGGTTGTCGTCCCAGCCGGCCTCCTCCGTCAGGAAGCGGCGGGTGGAGTAGTCGGCGTACTTCTGGAAGATCTTCGTCCAGGCGCCCAGCCGGTCGGCGATCGGGCCGTCGGGCACCGTGACGTTCTTGAACGCCTCGTTGACGGCCGCCGTGGTGGTGCTGTCCAGATCGGTGCCGAAGGTGCGGTTGATCGCGTTCGGGGACTGGGCGTAGGCGGCGCGGGTGCTGCGTGACCCGTTGACGGAGATCCAGGTGCGGAAGTTGGCCGTCGGCGCCTTGAAGGTGTCGGCGGCCGGCCCGTTGCTCCAGACCTCGCCGGTGAAGGAGCGGTAGACCACCGGCGGCACGTCGCCCGTGGGCCGGGCGCCCGGCGCGACGTCGGCGTTGTAGAACAGGCGCCGCCCGACGCCCAGCTTGTCGGCCAGCGACAGCACCATCGGGTGGAAGTCCGGCAGCCGCATCGCGCCGGCCTCCGCGTACAGCGCCTTGTCCTCGAAGACGTTCCGGAAGGTCTTCACCCGGCCGCCGGTCCGACCGGCGTTGGCCTCGATCACCACCACCTCGTGTCCGGCCTGCTTGAGCAGGTACGCGGCCGTCATGCCCGCCACCCCGGCGCCGACCACCAGCACCTTCTTGCGCCTGGCCCGGGGCGGCAGCTTGCCGTCGATCAGGATCTTCAGGTAGTCGAGCGTCAGGTCGCGCCGCTCGTCGTCGCCGACCATCAGCATCTTCCGGGCCAGGTCACGCGACCGGCCCTCGTCCGCGCCGCCGCTCGGCGCGGCCATCGGCGTCGCGGCCGTCGCCGCCCGCCCGGCGAACCCGGCGGCGCCGGCCACGGTGGCCACGGCGGCGGCCGAACCGAACAGCGTACGGCGGGAGACCCCGCCGCGCTCCTGGGCCGTCGGCGGCTGACTGGTGGGCAGATCCACGGAATCACTCCATCGCATATGCACTCGGACAACACCCGGGGCAACTACCGGAGCGCGCCAAGGTCACGCCGCACCAAGGCGGTTCACCGAATCGGGCGGACAACCGACGGCCCGGTCCCCTTCCGGCCGCGTCTCACCCGTTGGAGCGATCACCACGGGTTGGCCCCGGGCGACCCCCGGCGGCGTTACGCGCCCAGCACCCCACCGATCGCTACTGTGCTGCCCATGTCCACCCCCACCCCCTCCCTCGAGGTACGCCTGCGCCGCCTCGCCGAACGGCTCGGCACCCGTCACCGGACCCCGATCGAGACCTGGTACGACTCCGAACGCAGCAGCTGGACCCTGCGGTGGTACGACGGTCCTCCGGCGGCCGCCATCAGGTCCGAACTCGACCGCGAGGGGACCGCGGCCACGCCGGTGCTGGTGCGGCGCGACCTCACCACCCGGGCGCTGGCACTGGCGGCTCTGCGGGAGACCCGCGCGGGGGCGATGCGGCGCCGGGTCGGCAGCTGGGGCCAGCGCTACCACCTGGAACAGGTGATCGGTGACCAGCCGCACCCCGAGCGGGCCGCCGACCCCCGCGAACAGGCCATGCTGGAGCGGCTGCTCACCGAGGCCACCACCGGCGACGGGCCCTGGGCCGTACCGGACGAGAGCCGCGCCTTCGACCTGATCGCCCGCGACGGCATCGCCTGGCTCCTGCCCGACTGCCGGCTCGCCGCCCCCGGGGAGCCGGTCGGACTGGCCCTCGACCCGCTGGAGTTCCTGACCGCCCGCTATGCGCAGGATGTCCACCGGACCGCCTGGGAGACCGCGCTGACCACCATGCCGCTGCGCGCCGCGATCACCGCCGCCCGGTCCGACCCGGCCCCCGGCCCGGACGCCGCCCGCGCCGCTCTCGCCCTGCTGCCCACCCTCCGCGACCAGCTCACCGTCGAGCTCGACACCGTCCAGGCCGCCCTGACCCGCGCCGCGGCCACCGCCGGCTGACCGGCACTCGGCAGTCGGCACTCGGCGCTCAGCTGTCGGCGCCCACCGGCCGGGACCCTCCGGCCGGCCCGCGACACCGCCCGAGCCGCGATCCGCCCCGGATCACTCGGCGGTGTCGGGGGCCGGCGCCCGCCCCACCTCCTGCACCCCGCCCTTGACCAGGAACCGGCCGATCAGGAGCTTGTAGAGGGCACCTCCGACGACACCGCCGATCAGCGGGCCGACGATCGGCACCCAGAAGTAGAGGTTCCCGTACTGGTCCCGCCAGGCCGTGCCGTACCCGGTCAGATAGCTGGCCAGCCGGGGGCCGAAGTCGCGGGCCGGGTTGATGGCGTACCCGGCGTTGGTACCGAAGGCCATGCCGATCGCGACCACGATGAGGCCCACGATGAACGGGCCGAGGTTGGCACGCGGCGGGTCGTTGAGCGCGTCGGTGACCGCGAAGACCAGCAGCACCAGGATCGCTGTCCCGATCACCTGGTCGCGCAGCGCTCCCAGCTCGCTCACCGGGAAGCCGCCGTTGCCGGGCAGGGTGGAGAACACGCCCTGGCTCTTGATCGAGTGGGTCGGGTCGAACTTGGCCAGCACCTCGGTGTAGTTCCACCGCACCAGCAGGGCCGCGACGAACGCGCCCGCCGTCTGCGCCAGCGCGTACGGGGCGACCTTGCGCCACGGGAAGCCCTTGAAGGCCGCCAGCGCCACGGTGACCGCGGGGTTGAGATGGCCGCCGCTGAGCCGGGCCGCGACGTAGACGCCGAGCGTGACGCCGAGTCCCCAGGCCCAGGCGATGCTGTCGTGGTCGCCGAGGCCGGCCGCGAGGACCTGGGCCACCACGCCCACGCCGAACAGGATGAGGATCATGGTGCCGGTGAACTCCGCGAAGAGTTCACCCACCAACCCCCATCCGGACGCCTGCTCCGATCGCTCAGCCATGTTCACTCCCGAGGGTCCTGTCGGCCGAGCCGACCGTGGGCATCCTCCCCATCGTGTGCGCACACGGCGGGCATCTGCCCGCCCGACAGGGCTACTCGGGTCCCGGTGCCCGCCGAGCGGACCGCCCCGTGGCCGGCCGCGGCGACCACCGGCCGGAAGCACCGGCGGGCCCAGCGTCAAGGCCGACATCGGCCGTTCGGGGCCGGACGCGTGCCGTTCGGGGCCGCTCGGGAGCCGGGCCCGGGCCGGCCGGCCGGCCGCCACCTGGCCGCCAACCGCCTTCCAGGCGTGAGGATTTGAGACTGCGCCCCCTTGACGCTGAAGTGCGCCGGCCCTGTCATGACATGAGGGGGCGAACCGGGCGGAGGGGACTTCGGGTGGACGGCGAGGAGATCAGCTGGCTGACGGTGCCGCAGGTGCGCACCCTGTGGCCGGGGGTCGGACCGGTGCACGAGACGGCGGTGGCCCACGGGGTCCGGTTCCGCGCCGACACCGCCGACAGCGTCTGGGGGCCGCACACCGTCGTCCGCTACCACGCCGACGACGTGCGCCGGGTGGCTCCCCGGCTGACGGGCGCCGCCCGCGAGCCCTCCCGCCGCAGCGGACTGGCCGGCTTCCTGTTCCTGCTGATCCTGCTGGCGCTGCTGACCTCGCTGGTCGTCTGGGCCTGGCACCAGAGCCACAGCGGTACCTACACCTACTGGCACTGAGGACCGGCCCGCGGCACGCCCGCAGGGCGTCAGAGCACGGCGTCCCGGGCCAGCAGTGCGGCCTGCACCCGGTTCTCGCACGCCAGCTTGGCGAGGATCCGGCTCACATACGTCTTCACCGTGCCCTCGCTCATGTGCAGCCGACTGCCCACGTCCGCGTTGGAGAGGCCCTCGCCGAGCAGGTCGAGGACCTCCCGCTCGCGCGCCGACAGCGCGGCCAGCCGCCGCCTGGCGGCGTCGCCGCGGACGGCGGCGGGGCCGGCCGCGAGGCTGTCCACGATGTGCCGGGTGGCGGCGGGCGACAGGAAGGCGTGCCCGCCTGCCGCCGCCCGCACGGCCTGGATCAGCTCGCCCGGCGCGGTGTCCTTGAGCAGGAAGCCGGCGCCGCCCGCGGCGACCGCGCGCAGCACGTTCTCCCGCTCCCCGAAGGTGGTCAGGATCAGCGCCCGGGCTCCGGGCACCACCCTGGGCAGCTCGGCGAGCGCGGTGAGACCGTCCATCACCGGCATCTGGATGTCCAGCAGCACCACGTCCACCCCGTGCGCCCGCGCCAGGTCGAGTGCCTCGCGGCCGTTGGCGGCCTCCGCCACCACGTCGATGTCGTCGGCGGAGGTGAGGATGAGCCGGATCCCCGCGCGGATCAGCGGCTCGTCGTCGGCGACGAGGACTCGGATCACTGCTCTGCCTCCTGGGTGTCCTGGTTCAGCGGCTGCACCTAGGCACGGTAGTGCACCTTTTCGATCAGCACGCCATCGCGGAAGCAGAGCCGGTTCACGTACTCGCCGTCCGGGTCGCTGGCCGCCCCGTCCGCGGTGAACCAGAGGCAGGACGCCCCGGCCGGGACGTCGGGCCCCTTCCGCCGGTACCCACCGGTGATGAAGTCGCTGCCGGACGGCAGTCTGGCCTTGACCACGTGCTCGGGCTGGCCCACCTCGATCGAGTCGTACACGTCGCGGTCGAGCGTCGCGTTGTCGCTCGACTTGACCAGCATGTAGCCGCCGAAGCCGAGCAGCGCCAGGAACGCGATGCTCACCAGACCCGCCACGACCGCGCAGCCGAGGGCCGGACTGCGCCGCGCCCTCGGTCTCGGCGGCGGTGCCTCCGGCAGGTCGGGGTCGTCCGTGGGCGGCCGGCCGGTCCCCTCGTACGGCAGGACTCCGGCGAGCCGGAAGCCGCCACCCGGGGTGGGGCCGCTGTGCACCATGCCGCCGAGCAGCCGGGCGCGCTCGCGCAGACCGGTCAGGCCCTGGCCGCCGCTGACCACCGGCTCCGGGGCGGGCGCGGGCGAGGCCCCGTTGACCACCTCGACCAGCAGCGCGTCCGGCTCGTAGCGCAGGGCGACGTCGATCGGCGCGGTGGGGGCGTGCTTGTGGGCGTTGGTCAGGGCCTCCTGGACGATCCGGTAGGCGGCGTGGCCGGTGGCGGCGGCCAGCGGACGGATCTCACCGGAACGGGTCAGCCGGACGGCGGTTCCGGCGGCGCGGGAGGCGTCGGTGAGCCGCTCGATCGCCTCCACGCCCCCCGCGACCCCGGTGTCCCCGGCCGCGTCCGCCACGCCCCGCGCGCCGGACGCGCCGATCGCGTTCTCGTCCCGCAGCAGCCCGACCGTCTCCCGCAGCTCGCGCATCGCGGTCACGGCGGCCTGCCGCAGCACGGTCACCGCCTCGCGCTGGCGATCCGTGAGGCTGCGGTCCACCTCCAGCGCGCCGGTGTGGACGGAGATCAGTGCCAGCTGGTGGCCGAGGCTGTCGTGCATGTCCTGGGCGATCCGCTGGCGTTCGCGCTGCCTGGCCTGGTGCGCGATCATGGCGCGCTCGCGCAGCAGCTGGTCGTTGCGCTCCTGCAGGGTGCTGAGCAGGGTGCGGCGCTGCGCCCGGTAGCGGCCGAAGACCGCGGGCAGGACGACGACCAGCAGGAACATCGCCAGGTTGACCCCGACCAGTCCCTTGATCGGCAGCTCGTCGACGTTGTGCCAGAAGGAGGTCGCGGTGCTCAGGGCGAGGACACCCGCGCAGGCGGCCACGAGGGTCCACGCCCTGGTTATTCGGTAGCCGGCCGACCAGCCGGCGACGGCCAGCACCGGGAGGAATCCGCCGAACGCGCCGACGGCCCCCGCGGTGAGCAGCAGGACCACCATCGGCAGCCCGCGGCGCAGCAGGTACAGCACGGCGCAGGCCAGCGCGACGGCCGCCGCGCCGAGGGGTCCGATCGGGTCGGTCAGCGCGGTGAGCCCGCCCAGCACCGCGAGGAGGAGCGCGGGGCCCACCTCCCGCAGGTACTCCCGCCTGCCCCAGGGGCCGGGGAGGGCACGTCTGCGTGCTGCTGTCCAGGGCTCTGCTGTCTTCGCCACTCGGGCGAGGGTACTCGGACCGGCCCGGCCTGCGCCGTTGTCTTTGGTCTCGCCCGGACACGACGAAAGTCACCACCGGTGGTCCTCCCGGAGCAGCGGCGCCGGCTCGCTCCGGGGCCGGCTCGCTATGGGGCCGGCTCGCTCCGGGGCCGGCTCGCTCCGGGGCCGGCTCGCTACGGGCGGTGGGCGAACTACCGTCCGCGGACGCGCTACGGGCGGCGGGCGGTGAGCAGGAGGGCGACGTCGTCGGCACGGTGGGCCGAGCGGCGGGCGGCGCCCAGCAGACGGTCGGCGAGGGTTTCCAGGGATCCGGTGGCCGGGCTGTGGGCGAGCGAGACCCGGAGGCGGTCGATGCCCTGGTCGATCCCGGTACCGGCCTCCTCGACCAGTCCGTCGGTGTAGAGCGCGAGGACGGAGCCGTGCGGTACGGCGAAGCTGCTGACGGGATAGTCGCTGGTGTGGTCGATGCCGAGCAGCGGGCCGCCCGCGAGGTCCAGTGCCTCGGTGCGGCCGTCGGGGTGGCGCAGCAGCGGGGGCGGGTGTCCGGCGCGGGCGGCCCGGGCCCGGTCGTCGACGGGGTCGAGGCTGATCAGGCAGCAGCTGGCGAGCAGTCCCGGATCCAGGTCGACGAGCAGCCCGTTGGTGCGGAGCAGCACCTCCCCGGGCGGGATGCCGCCGGTGACGAAGGCGCGGACGGCGCTGCGCAGCTGGCCCATGGTGGCCGCGGCGCCGACGCTGTGGCCCTCGACGTCACCGATGACCAGGCAGAGTCCCCGGTCGGTGACGATGGCGTCGTACCAGTCGCCGCCGATCTCCATGCCCTGGGTGCCGGGCAGGTAGCGGGCGGCGATGGCGAGTCCGGGGACGTCGGGGAGCCGGTGCGGGAGCAGGGCCTGCTGCAGGCCGCGGGCGAGGGCGAACTCGGCGTCGTACAGGCGGGCGCGTTCGAGGGCCTGGGCGATCAGACCGCCGAGTCCGGTGAGGACGGAGCGTTCCTCGGTGGTGAAGGTCCTGGGGTGGTCGAAGCCGAGGATGCAGCTGCCGACGGGGTGTCCGGAGGCGATCAGCGGCAGGAAGGCCCAGGACCGCATCTCGTCGAGGGGGATGCCCGGGTAGGCGGCGAGGAGCTCGTGCGCGGACTCGAAGAAGATCGGGGCGCCGCCGGTCAGGGTCTCGGTGCCGGGGAGTCTGGCGTGGACGGGGATGCCCTCGAAGGCGTCCAGGAAGCCGTCGGGGTAGCCGGTCTGGGCGGCCAGGTAGAGGCGGCCGTCGTCGACCAGGTAGATCGCCAGCTCCTGGCCGCCGAAGCCCGGCAGGATCTGCTCGGCGACGGCCGAGCAGACCTCGCGGACGCTGACCGCCTCGGTGAGGGCGCTGGCCAGCTGGAGCAGGTAGTAGGTGGCGCCGGGCCCGGCGATGGGCGGCTGCGGGGTGTCCCGGTCGAGGCTCGGGACGGCTGGGACGGCCGGTGCGGTCTGTGCGGTCTGTGCGGTCTGTGCGGTCTGTGCGGCCGGCATGCTCGCGGCGGTCGGCGCGGCCGGGACGGTCGGGGTGCCGGCGGCCGGCGGCGAGGTGTCCGGGTGGTCGGGCTCGCGGGGCGGTGCGGTCGGGATGACCCGGCCGGTGACGCCCTGGGTGTCGGGGTAGAGCGAGAAGGCGAGCCACTGGTCGGGCGGCCGGCGGACCAGGAAGGCGGTGGGCCGCTGGGAGAGCATGGCGGCCCGGTAGCGGTCCTCGTACGCGGGGTCGGCGAGCCAGGGCAGAACGGTCCAGGGGTGGCGGCCGAGCAGCTGTTCGCGCGGGGTGTCCAGGAGGAGCTCCATGCTGCGGTTGACGTAGTCCACCCGGCCGTCGGGGGTGAGCGCGAAGATGCCCTCGCGCAGCCGTTCGACGGCGGCGACCGCGGCGGCACCGTGGCCGGTGTCCAGGACCGCCCCGATCAGGTGGGTGCGGATCGGGCCGTCCGGCACCCGGCCCCAGATCCTGACCGGCCGGTAGTGTCCGTGCCGGTCGCGCAGCCGCACCCTGCGGGTGGGCAGGGTGCCGGTACGGGCGGCGACGAGGGCCGCGAGGCGCAGCGCGGGCCGGTCCTCGGGGGCGATCAGGTCCGCGAGGGTGGCGGCGCCGGCGCCGAGTTCGGCGGCGGAGCGGCCGAGGATGGCCTGGAGTCCGTCGTCCACGGTGACGGTACCGGCGATCAGGTCCCAGTCGAACGTGCCGACCTGGACGGCCGGGCCGACCGGTCCCGGCAGCTCGACCACGATCGGTTCACCGCACGCCTCGACGGTCGCGCCCGTGCCGGGCAGTCCGGCGAGCGCGCTGCCCAGCCGTCCGGCCGAGGTCCGCAGGTGGCGGCGGGCGGCGAGCGGCACCCCCTGGTCGAGGCTGGGCCACAGCACGCACAGTGTCCCGAAGACCTCCGCGCCGACACCGACGGGCGCACAGGCCAGGGCAAAGGCGTACGGCATCCCCACCGAGAGCCTGGGGAAGCGCCGCATGGTCTCCTCGGCGCCGGCCAGGCTGACGGTGCGGCCGGTGCGGTAGGCGACGGCGGCGGGCAGCTGCCCGGCCACCGGGACCCGGCGGAACCCGCTGAGCAGGGGCAGCGGCACCCCGGCCACGGCACCGAGCACCAGGGAGCGCCGATCGGGTGAGCGGAGGTAGACCATGCCGCCGTACGCCGCGGTGCTGTGGACCGCCCGGCGCAGGCCGTGTGCGAGCAGTTCCTCGGCCGAAGCCGTGGCGACGGGCGCCCGGGGAGCGGCCGGGTGCTCCCACACGGTCCGCTTCGTTCCCGAACCGCCCCTGGCGTGCGGGCCTGGCCGGCCCGCCGGGACACCCTGGCGCACAATCTCTCTGTACGCCCGGCCCCGGAACGGTGTCAACCGGGCACCGTCCCCGGCCGCACAACCCCGGCAGTGCCCCCGGCAACACGAGGACCCGCACGGGAGGCCTCGCACCACCCGGGCGGAACCGACAGCACCCCACCCCCTCCCGAGCCCCGTTCACTCCGGGGTGCGACGAGTCGTACGGGGACCGAACCCCGCTGCCGGGCCGTGGCGGGTCAGGTTGCCGGAGAGTGCCCGGGTCAGGGCGAGTTCCTGCCGTGCGCACCGTTCGGTGGCCGTGATCACCGCGTGGGCCGGGTCGCCCACCGGGGCACGGACCCGTGTGTCGGCGGGCGGTGCGGCCACCACCCGCAGGACCAGGCCGGCGAAGTCCTCGGGGTGACCGGAGGACGGCTCGCCGGCCGGCTTCCCGGGTGCCCCGGGATGCTGCGGGTGACGTCCTCGCGGGCAGCGATCCGGGTCTGCGCCCCGGTGGCCATGGCGCCGGAGGCGGTACCGAACGGGCCCGCCCCCGGCGCGGTGACCGTTTCACCGCGAAGCTCCGGGCACGGTCGCGACGCGGTCCCGGCACGGTCGCGACGCGGCCCCGGGCCGCAGCCGGGCTCGTGCCGCGTCCGGTTCCGCGACGCCCGGGGGTCGTCCGACGTGCCGTCAATTGGGCTATCCGGCAACGGAACGAGCCCGTCGAGCCATCGGCGGCGGGGCTTGATCACTGTTGTTGACCTGTCAACTCCGGCTCCCTATGCTCGGTCTGCTCCGTCCTCCCGGGCCGCGCCCGGCAGCCGTCCGGGAAGGGACCTCCCCCATCAGTACGCCGACCACCCCGCGTTCCGTCAGCCGTCGGCGGTTCCTCACCTACCTGGTCGCCGCGCCCGCACTCGCGGTCGGCGCCCAACTCGCCCTCGACGGCGAGCCGGCCGAGGCACTGCCCGGCATCCCCGACGTGCTGGACCTGGGCGACGCACTGATCCTGGCCGGACTGCCGACCTCGCACCTGCTGGTCCTGGAGGTCACGGCGGCGGGCCGGGTGGTGCTCCAACTCCCGCGCCTGGAAGTGGGTCAGGGGCTGACCACCGCGATGGCGATGCTGGTGGCGGACGAACTCGGGGCCCGGCTCGGCGACGTGGACGTCCCGCTCGCCCCGGCCCGGCCCGAGCTGCTCTTCAACCAGCTGACCGGCGCCTCCAACTCGGTCCGTTCGCTCTACGACCCGGTCCGGGCCGCTGCCGCCGCCGCCCGCGCCAGGCTGGTCACCGCCGCCGCCCGCCGCTGGTCGCTGTCCGCAGGCTCGCTGCGCGTCCAGGACAGCGCCGTGCTCGCGCCCGACGGCCGCAGCGCCTCGTACGCCTCGCTCGCCGTCGAGGCCGCCGCCGTGCTCGTGCCGGCCGTCCCGGCCACACCCAAGCCGGTCTCGCAGCAGCAGCTGGTCGGGCGGGCCACCGGGCGGATCGACGCCCGCGACATCGTCACCGGCAAGGCCAAGTACACCGGCGACCTGGACATCCCGGGTGCAGTACCGACCGTCGTCTCCCGGCCGCCGACCATCAACGGCACCGTCCGCTCGTACCGGGCCGACGCCGCGCTCGCCATGCCCGGCGTACTCGGCGTGGTGCAGATCCCCACCGGGATCGCCGTCCTGGCGGAGACCTTCGACCAGGCGATGAAGGCCAAGGCCGGGATCGACGTCGAGTGGAATCCCGGCCCGCTGGCCGCACTCTCCGACGAGGACATCCGCGGCAGGCTGCGGGACGCCCAACCACCCTTCCTTGCACCGTCGTTGCTCACCCAGCACGTCGATGCCGAGTTCGACTTCGCCTTCGTCAGCCACGCGCCGATGGAGGTGCTCACCGCCGTCGCGGACGTGCGGGCGGACCGGGCGGAGCTGTGGTTCGGCGCACAGGCACCGATCGTCGCCCAGCAGGCCATCGCCGCCGAACTCGGCCTGCCGCTGTCCGCCGTCACCCTCCACGTGGTGCGCGGCGGCGGCTCGTTCGGGCGCCGGCTGTTCTTCGACGCCGGCCTGGAGGCCGCCCAGATCTCCAAGGCGGCCGGACGGCCGGTGAAGCTGATGTGGACCAGGAACGACGACGTCCGCCACGGCCGGATGCGCCCCGCCAGCCACCACCGGATCCGGGCCACCCACGCACTCGGCCGGGTCCTCACCTACGAGCACCGGGTCGCCACCGTGCGGACCGACTTCCGGCACGGCCTCGGCGAGGCGCTGACCGCCGCCGCCTTCGACCTGTCGGTCGCCGGGATCACCCTCTCCCAGGCGTTCTTCCTGCTCACCGAGAAGCTTCCCTACGAACTCGGGCTGAGCACCCAGCTGCTCGCCGAGGTACCGCTGGAGATGCACACCGGCAGCTGGCGCTCGGTCTACTCCGGCCTGGTCCGGGTCGCCGACGAGGTCATGGTCGACGAGCTGGCGCGCACCCTCGGCCAGGACCCGGCGGCCTTCCGCCGCAGCCGGCTGTCCGACGCCGCCGGACGGGCCGTGCTGGACCGGCTGGTCCAGGAGGGCGACTGGGGCCGCGCGATGCCCGCCGGACACGCCCAGGGCATCGCCTTCCACGCCGAACACCGCTCCAGCGTCGCCTACCTGGTCGAGCTGGACGCCACCGACCGGGCCAACCCGCGTGTCACCAGGGCCGTCGCCGTCGCCGACGTCGGCCGGGTGATCAACCCGCGCGGCCTGGAGGCCCAGCTGATGGGTGCGCTGATGGACGGCATCTCCGTCACCCTGCAGGCCGGGGTGCACATCGACAAGGGCGCCGTGCGGGAGGGAAGTTACGCCGACTTCAGGTACGCCCGCCAGCGGCACAGCCCGCCCGAGTTCGCGGTGCACCTGATGCCGCCGAGCGGGTCGCCCGGCGGCGCGGGCGAACTCGGCGTACCGGCCGCCGCCGCAGCCGTCGCCAACGCCTGGGCCCGCGCCACCGGAACCTCGCCGCGGAGCTTCCCGATCAACTTCTGATCGCGGCCCGCCCGCCGGACCCGATCCCCGAACCCGATCCCGGGAGCCCGGTTCCCGGCTCCCGCTCTCCATGATGGATGGTCGATCAGTCGTGCCCAGTTACCAGTTCGTCCTCAACGGCCGGTCCGTGACGGTCGACGCACCCGCCGACATGCCGCTGCTCTGGGTCCTGCGCGACAAGCTGGGCGTCACCGGCCCCAAGTACGGCTGCGGGGTGGGCGTCTGCCGCGCCTGCACCAGCCACCTGGACGGCGCCGAGATCCAGCCCTGCACGGTTCCGGTCCAGGACTGCGCGGGCCGTCAGGTCACCACGATCGAGGGCCTCGCGGACGGCGACCGGCTCCACCCCGTCCAGCAGGCGTGGCTGGACCAGGACGTGGCGCAGTGCGGCTTCTGCCAGCCCGGACAGATCATGACCGCCGTCGCCCTGCTGCGCCGCACCCCCGACCCGACCGACGCCGACATCGACCGGATCGAGAACGTCTGCCGCTGCGGCACCTACTTCCGGATCCGCGAGGCGATCAAGCAGGCTGCCGCAGCGGGGAGCTGACGGCCGGCTACAGCGGCAGCGCGTACAGCTGGAGGTCGCGGCCGGCGAAGAGGCGTTCACCGTCGGTGCGGAGGTTCCAGACCTGCACGCCGGGACCGGAGTCGCGGAACTGCCAGCGCAGTTCGCCGGTGTGGACGTCAACGGCGCAGACGCCGGCGTCGGCCGGGCCGGGGACGTAGAGGGTGTCGCGCACCAGGACCGGAATGCTGCGGTAGTCCAAGCGGAACGGCACCTTGACCGACCACTTCCGCGCGCCGTCCGCCGCGGCGTGGCGGGCCAGCCGGCTGTCGTCCCGCAGCAGCAGGACGTCTCCGTCCACGGCCCTCGCCCAGAGGTAGCGCCAGGTGTCACCCTGTTCCGGCGTGATCGTCCATGCCGTACCGCCGTCCCCGAGCCGGATCGCCTGCATGCCGCCCACCCGGTCCGACGTGTAGACGTGCTCCGGCCCCAGACCCCGGACCGAGAACTGCTCGCCGACCGGGACCGACCACTCGCGCGAGCCGTCGGCGGCCTTGAGCATGACGAGTTGCCCTGCCCCCTCGAGGCCCAGCAACCGACCGCCGGGAGCCGGGAGCACACCCGAGAGCCAGTCCTCCCTGGCCAGTCGGTGGATCCAGAGCAGTCGGCCCGCCTCCGCGGAGAGGGCGAACACGGTCGTCGGTTCGCCCTGCCCCGTGGGGCCGGTCGTCCCGTACAGCACGCCGTCGACGCAGGTCTGGAGCTGCACCTGCTCGTCGGAGCCGCCGAGCTCCGGCGGGCAGGGCAGCTGCCAGTCGGCGGACGGGTCGGTGAGGTGAACGCTCCTGATCCGCCCGATCCACGAGTCGAAGACCCGGTCGGCACCCGCCAGCGCCGGAGGGGAAAGGGACGGCCTCGACGGTGCCCCCTCCCGGTCCTTACCGTCGGACAGGTCGATCCGGCGGCGCTCCGCCCCGGTGGCCGGATCGAGCACCAGCAGGGTGTCGCCGTCGGCGAAGACCGGGAGCGACGTGTAGCCGACGAGGCTTTCGGGCGACTGCGCGACGACCCCGCGGTGCACCCAGAGCGGCCGGGGGCCGGGACGGACCGCGGGAGCGGTGGGGACGGCGGGATTCGCGGTCAGCCCGGGCACACCCGGGGAGCCCTCGTTCAGCCACCACGCCCCGCCTGCGAGCGCCAGCGCGCCGACTCCCGCGAATATCTGACGTCTCGTCAGGCCGGTTCGATAGGGCGGCGGCTCGCCGCCGTCCGGCCGGGACGGGTCGGGGCGGGAATCCGCCAGGACGTCCGGACTCGGCTCCATGCCCGGCTCCGGGTCCAGCAGGATCTCCCCGACCTGCTCCGCGGACTCGTCCGGCCGTTTCTTCCCCATCCCCCGCACCTTCCCCCGTGAAAGCCTGTTCGGAGAATAGCCGACCCCCGCGGGACACGAACGACCGGCCGGGGCCCGCCGTCGCCACCCGCGCCGGGCGCGCGATCGACGCACGATCGGCCGAGTGGCAACGGCAGCGGGAGCGGCCGCAGGAGGCCTCGCCGGCCGCCCCCGCGGCAGCGTGCGCACCCGGCTCGGGGGAGTGCGGCCGCAGTCGTACCTGACGGGCCGTCCGATCCGCCCGCCGGGCCGGGTAGGGTGAGACTTGACCTGGTACATACCGGAAATTGACCTTCCTGTCGACCCGACCGACCGGGCCTGACGGAGCAGGACCGGATATGACCGAACAGGGGCCTGGCGCCGGCCGGCGCGAGGTCGGCACGATTCTGAACGGGAGTCACGGTGACCGAGCAAGCACAGGCCGAGGACCGCAGCGCACTGGCGGAGTTGCTGCTGGGGCACCCGCCCATGGCCCGTGAACTCCCCGGCTTCGCCACCGACCGGCTGCCCGCCAACCCGGCCGAGCTCTTCGGCGAGTGGCTGGCCGGGGCCTTCGCGGCCGGGGTGCTCGATCCGCAGGTGGTCACGCTGTCCACGGTGGACACCGACGGCTGCCCGGACGCCCGGGTGCTGGTGCTGCGCGGCATCGACGCGGCGGACGCCGGCTGGGTCTTCGCGGCCGACGCCGACAGCCCCAAGGGACGGCAGCTGGCCGTCCGGCCGAAGGCGGCGATCTCCGTCTACTGGCCGCTGCTGGGCCGGCAGGTCCGCGTCCGGGGCCTGGTCGAGACCGCGTCACCGGAGGAGTCGGCGCTCGACTTCCTCGGCCGCTCCCCCTGGTCCCGGGCCGCAGCCCTGGTCGGCCACCAGAGCGAGCCGCTCACCTCCCTGGAGGTGTACGAGAACGCCGCACGCGAGGCCAGGCGCCGCCTGGAGACCGACTCGAAGACGGTCGCGCCGGGCCACACCGTCTACACGCTGCGGGCGTCCGAGGTCGAGTTCTGGCAGGGCGATGCCACCCGCCGCCACGTCCGGGTGCACTACACCCGCAACGAGGTCGGGGCCACCTCGGGCGCCTGGGCCCGTACCCTGCTCTGGCCCTGACGGCCACCACCGGCTCTCCTCCCCCACCGGCCCCCACCGGCCCCACCGGGTCCCCACCAGCTCCGGAGCCTTGCCCACCGAGCACCTCGAACGGGCCGCCGGTGGAGCTGTGGCCAGCGTCACAGCTCCACCGGCGGCCACCGCACCCACCGTCGCCACGGCCCGTGCGGCGGCGTCCGCCGGAACTCCGCAGCACAGCCAGCAGCACGCACAACTGTGATGCCCTGGTGAGGACTTGGGGCACAGCAGGTCCTTCTTCCACCCTCCGTGGATACGGTGCGGCCGGGGGCCGGAGACCGAGCCGCCGAAACACCCGTCCGAATTCCGTCCCGGTTTTCTGTTATCGAACACCGGCCACCGGATCTCCCATCACGACAGGGCAGAACGGACAGGCCGACGGAGAAGGTGGACCACACGATGGACAGGGACTGCGGCACGGCAACGGTGGTGCAGGCGCAGGCCGGGGACCGGCACGCCACGGACGAACTGATCGGCAGCCACCTCCCACTGGTGTACAACATCGTCGGCCGGGCCCTCTCCGGCCACCCTGACACCGACGACGTCGTGCAGGAGACCATGCTCCACGCCGTGGACGGCCTGCCCTCGCTGCGCGAACCGGCCAGCTTCCGGTCGTGGCTGGTCGCCATCGCGATGAACCAGATCCGTCGCCGCCACCAGAGCACCCAGGCCCAGCAGGCGCAGCAGGCGTACGCCACCGGCTCGGGCGCGGGCGACGCCGGCCAGTACGGCGCGGGCGGATACGGCGCGGCCGGCACCGAACCGGCCGATCCCGGCGCGGACTTCGTGAACCTGACCATCGTCCGGCTGGGCCTCTCCGGCCAGCGCCGGGAGGTCGCGGAGGCCACCCGCTGGCTGGACGAGGACGACCGCGAACTGCTGGCCCTGTGGTGGCAGGAGGCCGCCGGTCAGCTCACCCGCGCCGAGCTGGCCGCCGCACTGGGGATGGCTCCGCAGCACGCGGCGGTCCGGGTGCAGCGGATGAAGAACCAGCTGGAGAACGCCCGGGTGGTGGTCCGGGCCCTGTCCGCCGCACCGCTCTGCTGGCAGCTCGCCGAGACGACCGCCACCTGGGACGGCTCACCGGGGACCCTGTGGCGCAAGCGGATCGCCCGGCATGCCCGGGAGTGCGGGTACTGCGCGCAGCAGCGGGACGGGCTCTTCCCCGCCGAGGGGCTGCTCGCCGGGCTCGCCCTGGTCCCGGTCCCGCACGGTCAGCTCGCCTCGGGCGCCCTCACGGCCGCCTTCTCGGCACAGCCGACGGCGGCACACGTGGGCGGCTCCGCGCCCGCCGGCGGGTCGGCTGGCCCGGCCGGGTCGGCCGACACCGCCGCAGCAGCCCACGGTGGCGCACCGACCGGTGGCGACTCCGCCGGCCCCGCCGGCCACTCCGCAGGCCACTCCGCAGGCCACCGGGCCCACCGGCATGCCGCCGGACGGGGTCGGCGGGCGCTGCCGAAGTCGCCGAAGTCGTCGAGGTCCCGCAGGCTGCTGCTGACCGCGCTGGGCACGGCGGCCGTCACGGCAGCCGCCGTCGGTGTGGTGGGTGCCGAGCAGGAGCACCCCAACGGGTCGGTGACGCAGGCCGACGCGGTCGCCGCGCCCCCGGATGCCGTCCCGGCGTTCGCGCTGGGGCCGGCCGCCGCGCCCTCCGCCGTACCGTCCTCCGCCTCGGCCTCGCCGTCCCCCTCCGGAGCCCCGTCCTCGGCGGCCCCCTCCTCGGCAGCGCCCTCCCCGACGAGTTCGCCCAGTTCCTCGGCCGGCGCCTCCAGCCCGACGCCGTCGCCGACCCGGACGGCCACGCGGACCGCATCGAGCCCGACCGCCGCCCCGGCGATCCGGCAGACGGCGCCCTCCTCGATACAGCAGCAGGTCATCGACCTGGTCAACACCGAGCGGTCGAAGGCCGGTTGCGGCCCCGTGCGCAACAACTCCAAGCTGCAGGCCGCCGCACAGGGGCACTCGGACGACATGGCGGCCCGGAACTTCTTCGACCACACCAACCCCGACGGCGCCGGGCCGCAGGCCCGGATAGAGGCGGCCGGTTACCAGTGGAGCACCTGGGGCGAGAACATCGCGCGCGGCCAGAGCGACCCTGCCGCCGTGATGGACAGCTGGATGCACAGTCCGGGGCACCGTGCGAACATCCTCAACTGCGCGTTCACCGAGCTCGGCGTCGGTGTCCACCAGGGCAGCGGCGGCCCCTGGTGGACCCAGGACTTCGGCGCGCCGAGCTGAGCCCGGTGCGGGCCCGGCCGCCCACCGGCCGGTCCCGCAGCAGGACGGTCATACGGCAGGACGGTCCGCAGCAGGGCGGTCGTACGGCCAGGCGGTCACACGGTAAAAGGGCTTGTCGATCGGTCAGGAGGCGTCGAGGATCACCGGCATGGAACGACCCGCCGAGTTCATCAGTAACGACCAGGTCGAGCTGCGCCGTTGGCGCGCCGACGACGCCGAGGCCATGGACCGCCTGGTCACCGAGTCGCTGCCGCACCTGCTGCCGTGGATGCCCTGGGCCGCCGAGCACGACTTCGCCGCGGTGGCCGACTACACCGCCCGCAGCGAGCAGTGGTGGCTGGCCGGCGAAGCGTACAACTACGCGATCACCATGGACGGCGAGATCGTCGGCAACTGCACCCTGACCCGGCAGTCCGGTCCGGGCGCGCTGGAGATCGGCTACTGGATCCACCCGGGCTGGGCCGGCCGGGGGCTGGTCACGACGGCCGCCGCCGCCCTGGTCCGGGAGGCGTTCGCGCTGCCGGACGTGGAGCGGGTCGTGATCCGCACCGACAGCGCCAACACCGCCAGCATCGCGGTGGCCAGGCGCCTGGGCTTCACCGAGGTCGAGCGCAGGCCCAGCCCGGGTGGGCCGTCCGCCCCGGCCCGGGACGGCGTCGACGTGGTGTGGGAGCTGCGCCGCTGACGCGCGGGGGCCGCCGGGTGGTTCGGGGCGGCCCCCGGCGCTGCGGCGCGACCGCCGGCCCCGCCGGGTCCCGCCGGGTCCGCAGGGGCCGCAGGGGCCGCCCGCAGTACGCCGCCCGCGGACCGGGCGTACGCCGTCAGTGGCCGTGGTAGCGGTGGGACGTACTGGTCCAGGCGTAGACACCGTCGACCAGTTCGCGGGTGCCGTGGAGGTACCAGTGGCCGGCCGGGTGCCGGCGGACGAGCTGTCTGCGCAGGGCGTCGCTGTCGTCCTGGAGCCGCCGCACCCTGGTACGGACCGCCGCGATGGCCTCGTCCCGGCGGTAGCCCCGGGTGCGCTGAAGGGCCATCACCATGTTGAACTGCGCCGCCGACTGCCGCTCCTCGCGCTCCAGCGAGAACAGGTCGTTGATGAGCGTCGCCGCGTCGGCGGTCTGCGCCCGCAGCCGGTGCAGGGACGGTTCTGCGTGCAGCTGTGCCGGGGCCCCGGCGCCGTGCACGCGTTCCAGCATGTTCATGAACGGGTACAGGCAGCTGGCGTGCCGGCGCAGCAGCGCCGTCCCGGACAGGTCGGGGAGGGTACCCCTGGCGCGGTGGCGGGTCTCGGTGACGAAGGTGGTCAGGCAGACCCGCCACTCCGCAGCGGCCCGGCGGCGCCAGCTGTCGGTCATCGGACCGGCCTGGCGGTACCAGAGGTCCTGCCAGGCGGCGATCAGCGCGGAGTCCGGTGCGGTGTCCGGTGCAGCGGTGACCGGTGCAGCGGCCGGCAGGCCGAGCGCGGGGAGGTCCGGTGCGGTGTCCGGTGCGGTCAGGTCGGATCGGGGGCCGGGGAGCACGGCGAGCAGCGGGTCGATGAGGGCGTGGGCCTCGGCCGGGCGGTGGCCGGTCGGTCCGTCGAACCGGTCGTCGAGGATGGTGAACCAGCCGAGGATGTCCAGCAGCAGGTCGAGTTCGGCTCCACGGGCCCGGGGGTAGGAGTGGCCGATCAGTTCGTGGAGTGCGAAGACCTGGTAGCGGGGCACGTCCTGCGGCGGGAGGAGGCCACGGGCGACCACCCAGCCGGTGTGGCGGACGACGGCGGCGGCGAACTCCTCGGGTGTGCGCGGGATCCGGCCGCTGCGGGAGCGGTCCGCCGGAGCTAACACCGAGCCCGGTGCGGGGAGGTTCACCGCGAGACCTCCGCCGCTCCGACAGGTCCGGCCGGTGCGACGGATCCGGCCTGCGCGGCCTGTCCGGGGAGGGCCGCCAGGGCGGGCGCGGCGGCCTGCACCTCATCGGCGCGGCGCCGGTCACCGGCGCGGGGCGCGATCCGGATCTGCAGCCCCTGGGCCTGGACGGCGGTCCACACCACCTCGCGGGCGCGCGCGCCGGGGACGGGAGACAGCCGCCAGCGCCGCAGGATGGTTGCCGCAGCCACCGTCAACTCCGCCCAAGCGAAGGCCTCGCCGATGCACTTGTGCTTGCCCGCGCCGAACGGCAGGAAGGCGTGCCGTCCGGCCGGGGGTGCGGAGCCGGGCCGTCCGCGCTCGGGGTCGAAGCGCAGCGGGTCGGGGTAGCGGTCCGGGTCGCGGTGCAGGGCGGTGAGGCTGTAGAGGAGTTCGGTCCCGGCCGGGACGGTGTACGGGCCGAGCTCGACCTGCCTGGTCGCGGTGCGCATCAGGAACGCGTTGGGCGTGTGCAGCCGTAGCACCTCCCGGGCCACGCTGCGGGTGTAGCCGAGGCGGTCGAGTGCCTCCGGGGTCAGGTCGGCGTCCGGCTCCAACTGCTCGTCGAGCTCGGCCAGTACCCGGTCCGCCACCTCGGGGTGGTCGAGGAGCTCCTGGATCAGCCAGGTCAGGGTGGAGGAGACGGTCTCGGTGCCCGCGCCGAACATGGTGATGGCCTCGGAGCGCACGTCCGCCTCGGTGAGCGGGAGTCCGGAGGCCGGGTCGACGGCGCCGCGCAGCAGGGCAGTCAGGGTGCCGTCGGCGGCGGCCGGTCCGCCGGTGCTGCCGACGGCCTGGTCCACCACCCGGTTGAGGACCCGGACGGCGGCGTCGAAGCGGCGGTTGACCGGCAGCGGTACCCGGGCGAACGCCGGGTGCGGATACAGCGACTGGACGATCTGGCCCTTCACCATGTCGGGCAGCGCCCGGTGGAAGGCGAGCGTCGCCTCCTCCTCCAGGCGGGCGCCGAACAGCGTACGGGTGACGATCTCCAGTGCGAGGTGGTTCATCTCCTTGGCGACGTCCAGGGTCTGGCCGGCCTGCCAGCGGGCGACCCGCTCCTCGGCCACCCGCTGCATCACGGGTACGTACGCGGCCATCCGGTCGGGGCCGAAGACCGGTTGGATCGTCCGGCGGCGGTCGCGGTGCGCCTGCCCCTCGGACATCAGCAGGCCGTCTCCGAACGCCGTCTTGAGCGTGGACTGCACCGCGCCGCGCGGGCAGTCCCGGGCGAGCGCGACCAGCAGCGTGTGCACCAGGGCCGCGTCGGTGACCACCCAGACCGCGCGCGGCCCGAGCCGGATCCGCACCACCTCGCCCAGGCGGGAGAGCGACCCGAGGAATCCCAGCGGATCCCGCAGCAACGCCGGGACATGACCCAGACCCGGAATGCCCCCCGGTGCCTCGGGAACGGCCGGTTCACGCCGAGCGGTCATCGGGACCACGATCTCTTCCTTCCAGCAGGCGACACGGACCGTGCCCGCCCGCACCGCTGTGCGAACGGGACACGTCCTGAGAGAACGCGCCCGTTGAAGATCCGTTTCGCCTGACGGGGAGAGATCACCTCTTCGGCCCAGCACGGCCGTGCGCCACCCCGGTCCGACCGGCCGTCAGCCGACGGTGTGCCGGAGTGCGTGGGCGCGGGCTTCCGCCGGGAGCAGCGTACGGTTGTGCCGCAGCAGCCAGGAGAAGTAGGCGGGGTTGACGCGGGCGAGGTCGACGTAGGCGGAGCGGAGGTCGGCGTAGAGGGCGTCCAGGGTGCCTGCGCTGAGCGCTCTGGATCTCCAGATCAGCAGCAGGCGGACGGCTAGGGGGTCGCCGTGGACGGGGCGGACGGCGGTGCCCGGCCCGACCACCGCGGTGGGCTGGCAGGGGCGTACGGCCTCGCCGGAGGCGATGAGCTCGGTGGCGGTGGCGTGGTCGCGCACCTGCACCACGCGCGGGTCGAGTCCGGCCTCGCTGAACACCCGGCGCATCGCCGCGTACTCGTGGTCCGCCGTCGGGTCGACCATCCAGGTGTCGTGGGCGAGGTCCGCGAGGTGCACCACGGACCGTGCGGCGGCCGGGTGCCCGTCGGACAGGGCGACGAACTGCGGTTCGCGGGCGACCAGGACGCGGTGCTCCGCCCCGGCCGGGACGTGCAGCGGGAAGCCCTCGCTCTCGTGGACGAAGGCGATGTCGAGCTGGTCGGCGGCGACCATGCGCAGCAGTGCGATGGCGGATATGTCGATGTGGATGGTGGGGTCGGTCTCGGCGCAGCGGTCGCGGACCCGGCGCAGCCAGCCCGCGACCGCGCGGCTGCCGACGCTGCCGATCCGCAGCCGTCTCCGTTCGCCGCCGGCCGCCTCCTGCCGGGCGGCGGTGACCAGGGCGGCCATCTCGGTGAGGATCGGCCGGGCGCGGGAGACGACGGAGTGGCCGAGGGCGGTGGGTCTGCTGCCGGTCTGTTCGCGGGTGAACAGGGCGCCGCCGATGGTCCGTTCGATCCGGTGCAGCTGGGTGGTGAGGGAGGGCTGGGTCATGCCGAGCTGCAGCGCGGCCTTTCGTACGCTGCCGGTGTCCGCAATGGCGCACACCACCCGGAGATGCCTCACATCTAGCTCCACGACCGGAGCATAACGAGGCGTCAGATTATCCGCCAGGGACATGCCAGATAGTGAAACGTTTCACCATTGAATCACCAACAGGGGGTATTGGGTCGAGCTATCGCCGGTTGACATCATCCGCTCGATCGGAGAACTGAACGAAGCTCTGTGCAACACCGGTTCACCCGATGTCCACGTCGTTGCCCCACAGCGATCGTGGAACTCGCGAATGGAGTTCCCCCACATGAAGCTCTCGAAGCTTGCCCTGTCCGCGACCCTCGGACTCGTCCTGGCCGGCGGTCTGGCCGCCGTGCCCGCCGCCGCGGCGACCGCCGACACCACTCCGCGCCAGGGGTACACCGCGTCCTCGTACACCGGTTCTGCTGCCGAGCAGGCGAACAACAAGGCCTTCTACCAGGCCGTGATGAAGTCCGCCCTGGCCAAGCAGGCGGCGAACCCGTGGGTCAAGGCCGTCGTCGTCACCTACGACCCCAGCAACGCGCCGTCCTTCGCCAGCCAGATAGCCAGCAGCGCCCAGATCTGGAACAGCTCGGAGCGCAACATCCAGCTCCGGGCGGGCAGCAACGCGGACTTCGACTACTACGAGGGCAACGACTCGCGCGGCTCGTACGCCAGCACGGACGGCCACGGCCGGGGCTACGTCTTCCTCGACTACAGCCAGGCCCAGCAGTACAGCCCGGTCCGGATCGTCGCCCACGAGACCGGGCACGTGCTCGGCCTGCCGGACCACTACTCGGGTCCGTGCAGTGAGCTGATGTCCGGCGGCGGCCCCGGCCCGTCCTGCACCAACCCCTACCCGAACGCCACCGAGAAGCGCCGGGTGGACTCCCTGTGGGCCAACGGCCTGGCCGCCCAGGCGGCCGCCCGCTGACGCGGCGGATCAGCCGAACGGCCCGGCCCCGCAGGGGGTCGGGCCGTTCGGGTGCCCGCCCGGGGCTCAGGGCGCGGCCGGATCCCGGCGGCCCACCCGGGAGTTCAGCGGCGTCAGGAGCGCACCGAGGCCGACCAGCAGCCGCAGCACGCCCGCGACACCGATGATCAGATACATGTCGTGGAGCCGCTGCTCCAGCAGGCCGCCCAGGATCGAGGCGACCGGGATGGAGACGAACGCGACCATCCGGGTGGTGGCGACCACCCGGCCCAGCATCCTCGCGGGCACGGTCCGTTGACGCAGGACGAACCAACTCACCATGTTCACGATGCCGATGCCGTAGATGAGCGCCCAGAGCACCGAGATGCCGACCACGTCCCGCAGCGGGATCAGCGCGACGATCCCGGCGCCCGCCAGCACCGTGCCGGTGATGATGACCCTGCCCGGGGCGAAGCGGCGGCCCAGCCACGGGCACACCGCCGCCCCCAGCACCGCCCCGGCGCCCTGGGCCGCGAACACCACGCCGATCAGCGTCGGGGACATGCCGTGGTAGTCGCTGAGGTAGTAGACGAGGTTGGCCTGCACCATCCAGGTGCCCAGGTTGGCGAGCGCGAACAGCACCGCGCCGCTGAGCAGGGCCCGGTTCTCCCTGGTGATGTGCGCCAGGGCTTCGCGGACCTCCCGCAGCAGGCCGCGCTGCTCCGGGTCGGCGGGCGGCCGGGAGGACGCCTTGATCGCCAGGATCGCCAGCGCGGACACCGCGAACGTCCCGGCGTCGGCCCAGACGGCGCCCTGGTAGCCGAGGGCGGCGATGAGCAGACCGGCCACGGCGGGGCCGGCCAGGCTCATCACGTTGTCGCCCATCTGCATCCAGGCGTTGGCCCGTTCCAGGTCCCGGTCCCCCACCAGGTCGGGCACCAGGCCCTGGAACGCCGGGTAGTACAGCGGCTCCACACAGGCGAGCAGGAACGCCACCAGGTAGACCTGCCAGACCGACGAGGTGCCCGCCGTCACGATCACCGCGAGCAGCCCCGCCAGCACGGTGGCCGTCAGGTCGCCGGCCACCAGGATCCGCCTGCGCTCGAACCGGTCGGCGAACACCCCGCCCGGCAGGGACAGCACCAGCAGCGGGGCGTACTCCAGGGCCGACACCACGGCGGTGTTGAGTGCCGACCCGGTCAGCCGGAACACCATCAGCGGCAGCGCGAGCCGGTAGATCCAGTTGCCGAGGCCGGACACCACGAAGGCGAACAGCAGCAGTTCGTACCGCGCGCCCAGCCGCCGGCCGGCGCGGGCCCGGAGCCCGGTGCTCATACCGTCGCCGCGCGCACCAGGTCGACCACGGCGGTCCGGTGCGGCCGGAGGTAGAAGTGGTCGCCGGGGAACATCCGCACCTCGAACGGCCCGGCCACGTGTTCCTGCCACGCCTCCAGCTGGTCGACGCCGATCTCGTCGTCGGTGCCGCCGAGGACGGTGACCGGCAGCGCGAGCGGCTCGTGCCCGCCCGGCCGGTAGGTCTCGATCACCTCGTAGTCGGCGCGGAAGTACGGGAGCACCAGGTCGCGCAGCTCCCGGTGTTCGCGCAGCTCGGCCGGCACCCCGCCGTGGCGGCGGTCCACCACGTCGAGGAACTCCTGCTCGGGCAGGTCGTGGATGGTGCCGGTGTCGGCCGCCACCAGGCCGGGTGCGGGCCGGGCGGACAGGAACAGGTGGCGCGGCAGCGGGGCGCCCGCGGCGTCGAGGGCCGCGGCCAGTTCGAAGGCGACCAGCGCGCCGAAGCTGTGCCCGAAGAAGACGAACGGCAGGTCCAGGTCCAGCCGGCCGAGCAGCTCGTCCAGCAGCGGCCGCATCCTGGTGTGCGGCTGCTCCCGCACCCGCGCTCCCCGGCCGGGCAGTTGCACCGCGCACACGTCGACGGTGTCCGGCAGGTACCGGCTCCACGGGGTGAACTCGGCGGCGCTGCCGCCGGCGTGGTGGAAGCAGTACAGCCGCTGGGCGGGATTCTCGCGGCGCTCACCGCGCACCAGCCAGCGCTCGTCGTCCCGCTGGGTCGTGGACACTCGGCTCGACGTCCTTTCGTTCTGGCTTTCGTTCTGGCTTTCGTTCCGGTCGTTCTCGGAACTCATGGGCGCAGCTGCCCGGCGAGGGCGCGGATGGTCGGGAACTCGAACAGCATGCCGATGCTCAGTTCGACCCCGAGCCGGTCCCTGACCTCGGCGATCAGGCCCATCGCGCTGAGCGAGTCGCCGCCGAGCGCGAAGAAGTCGTCGTCGTGGCCGATCGAGGTCACGCCGAGCGCGGCCCGCCACACCTGGTGCAGCACCTCGGTCACGTCCTGGTCGGCCGCGCCCCCGGCCGGGGCCGCCGCCGGTTCGGCCGGTGCGGGAGCGGACGCGGGAGCGGGCCCGGCGGTGACGGCGGCGGGTGCGGGTGCGACGGCGGCCGCGGGGACGGCGGCTGCCCGGGCGGTCTCCAGCGGCACCGGTACCCCGTCGTGGTAGGGGCGCACCGCGACCTGCCGTCCCGGGCGGCTGCTGAGGATGTCGAAGAGCAGCGCCACCCCCTCGGCGGGCGGGATGCCGTCCGCCGTCGGCAGGCCTGACCGCTCCGGCTCGTCACCGGCCGCGAACGGCTGCCGGTCGACCCTGCGCATGGTGAACCTGCGCACCGTCACCGCGACCACCCCGTCGGGGCGTACCAGGTCGACGTCGGCCACCAGGACGCCGTTGCCGCCGCTCAGGTGCCTGACGTGGGCGGAGAACTCGCCCGGGAGGCTCTGATGGACGATCACCTCCCCGTACAGCAGCGGCAGGTGGTGGTCGTCCTCGCGGCGGCGGGTGAGCGCGGTGGCGCTGTCCAGCAGGGCGGGGTGCAGCGGGTGGGTGTCCAGTTCGGCGTGGAAGCGCCGGTCCAGTGCGAGGGTCGCCAGCTGCTCGTCCGGCGCGCGGCGCAGCTCGGCGATGTTGTGCCAGTGCGGTCCGAGTTCGGCGAGGTCGCCCTCGCCGGTCGCGTCGAGGGTCTCGGTCATCCGGGCGGCGACCTCGGCGAGGTCGACCGTGGGTGCCGGGCCCTCGGCGGCGCCGACCCGGCCCGAGGAGTGCACGGTCGAGCCGGTCCGGATGGAGAACTCCCATTCCTGGCCGGCCGGTTCGAGTACGACGCGGACCTGCCGGGTGCCGTCGACCGGCAGCGGACGCCGGAAGGCGACCTCGCGCAGGCGCACCGGGACGCCGGCCAGCTGCGGGCAGAGCTGCCGGGCGGCGCGGACCGCCAGGTCGAGGTGGCCGGTGCCGGGCAGGACCGCGCGCCCGCCGAACCGGTGCTCGTCGAGCAGCCAGTCCTGCTCGGAGAGTTCCTGTTCCAGGACCAGCGCGCCGTCGGGCAGGCGCGGCCCGGCGGTCCAGGCGGACAGCGGTTCGCCGCTGCCGGGGTCCACCGTGGAGCGGGCCGCCATGCCGACCGCCGACCAGCTCGGCCAGTTCACGCTGACGCACCGCTGCCTGGACACCGAGGCGTGGGCGTCCAGGAAGGCGTTGGCCGCGGCGTAGTCGGCGCTCCCGACCAGCCCACCGATCGAGGCCCGGCTGGAGAAGGAGGCGAAGAAGTCCAGTTCGGGACGGTCGGCGAAGATCCGCTCCAGGACCAGGGTGCCGAGCAGCTTGGGCCGCAGCACCGCCCGGACCTGCTCCGGGGTCCGGAACGCGATCATGCCCTCGCCCGGGAGTCCGGCGGTGTGCAGGACGCCGTGCACCTGGCCGACCGTACCCGTCACCCGGTCGAGCAGCTCGCGCATGGCCGGCTCGTCGGCCACGTCGGCCCGCTCGGCCAGCACCCGGGCGCCGAGCCGTTCGAGCCCGGCCACCTGGCCGGCGGCCGCCTCGGGCATCCCCGAGCGGCCGACCAGCACCAGGGTCGGCAGGTGCCCGGTCTCGGCGAGGCCGCGGGCGACGGCGAGGCCGAGTCCGCCGAAGCCGCCGGTGATCAGGTAGGTGCCGCCGGGGCGGACCGGGGCGTCGACCGCAGCCTCGTGCCGGATCGGCACCTCGACCGGCACCCAGCGGCGGTCACCGCGCAGCGCCACCACGGTCGGTGCGCCCGGTTCCTGGAGCTGGTGGGCGATCAGGTCGCCGTCGGTGCCCCGGGAAACGTCCAGCAGGGTGCAGGTGGCGCCGGGCGCCTCCAGCGGAACGGTCCTGGCGAGTCCGGCGAGTGCCGCCTTGGCCGGGTTGACCGGCTCGCCGCCCGAGACGTCGGCGGCCTGCGTGGTGAGCAGCACGAACCGGTGCGGCTGGCGCAGCTGGGAGTGCCGGAGCACGGTCTGGACCAGGGCGAAGGCGCTCTCGATGCCGTCGGCGCTCTGGGCGGCGACGGTGTCGGGGGTGGCGTCCGGCCAGTGCTGCGCGGCGAGCGCGTGCACGTACACGGCGGGCTCGTCGCCGACGGCCAGCAGTGCGTCGAGTACGGCGGTCAGGCTGTCCGGCCGGGCGGGCACCACCCGGTGTCCGGCGCGGCCCAGTACGGCGGTCACGGACCGGGCGGCGGCGGGGTCCTCCGGCAGCAGGACCAGCGCGGTGGTGGCCCGGTGCCGGGGTGCGCGCGGTCCGACCGGCAGCTCGTCCCAGCGCAGCACCGACAGCGGTGCGTGGTCGGGCTCCGGCGCGGGGACGGGGTCCGTCGCGGCCGGGACCGGCTCGGGCTGCCGCTGCTCGGGGGCCGGCTGCTGCGGCTGTCCGGCGGCGGGGGCGGGCGGGCTGATCCAGTGGCGCTCGCGCTGGTAGGGGTAGCCGGGCAGGGAGGTCCGGCGCAGCGTCCTGGCCGGGCCGACGGCCTCCCAGCGCAGGTCGTGGCCCTCGGTCCAGAGTGCTCCGGCCGCCGCGAGGACGGCGGCGCGGTCGGTCGCGGCCCGGCCCAGCGTCGCAACGGCCAGGCTGCCGGCGCCGTGGCGGCGCACCAGGCCGGTCAGGGTCCGGCCGGGGCCCACCTCCAGGGCGGTGACCGGCTGCCGGTCGAGCAGGTGCTCCAGTGCGGGGGCGAAGTGGACCGGGGTGGTGAGCTGTCCGGCCCAGAACGCCGGGTCGACGGCCTGGTCGTCGGTCAGCGGCCGGCCGGTGGCCGCCGAGATCACCGGGATCCTCGGAGGGGACAGCGGCACGCCGTCGAACGCCTCCAGGAAACGCTCGGCCGCCACCGCCATCGCCGGACTGTGGAAGGCGTGCGAGGTCGCCAGCCGGCCGGCCGGCACCCCGCTCTCCCGGAGCCGGGCGGCGACCGCCTCGACGGCCTCGACCGGTCCGGCCAGCACGGTCTGCCCGGGACCGTTCACGGCGGCGAGCACCACGGTGCCGTCCACCAGCTCCAGCGCCTCCCGCTCGCTCAGCGAGACCGCGAGCATCGCGCCGGGCGGCATCGCCTGCATGGCCTGCGCGCGCGCCGTGACCAGCCGCAGGCCGTCCTCGACGGTCATCACCCCGGCGGTCATGGCAGCGGTCAGCTCGCCCACGCTGTGGCCGAGCAGGGCGGTCGGCGCGAGGCCCCACGCCTGCCACATCCGGGCCAGCGAGTAGCCGACGGCGGCCAGCAGCGGCTGGGCGTACTCGGTGCGGCCGAGCAGCTCGGCCACGATCGGGCCGCGCCAGGCGGGTTCCAGGTCGAGGCCGAGGCCGGCGACGGTCTCCAGGCACTGCCGCATCGTCTCGGTGAACGTCGGGTCGTAGCCGAACAGCCCGGCCGCCATCTCGGGCTGCTGGGCGCCCTGGCCGGGGAAGAGCAGGGCGAGGGGCCGGGCGGCCGCGCCGTCGGCCGGGCGGATCAGGCCGCGGCCCTCGGGGTCGGACAGCAGGGCCGCGGCCTCGCGCGCCGATCCGGCGACGGCGGCCCGGCGCTGCCGATGCGCCGTCCTGCCGTGCTGCAGGGTGGTGACGGTGTCCACGAACCCGGCCTCGTCCTGCCAGCCGAGGTGCCGGGCCAGCCGTGCCCTGGTCTCCTGCTCGGCGGCCTCGGTGCGCGCCGACCAGACCAGCAGCTCGGCCCCGTCGGCCGGGGCGGACGGCTGCGCCGCCGGTGCCTGCTCCACCAGGACGTGCGCGTTGGTGCCGCCGACTCCGAAGGAGCTCACCGCCGCGACGCGCGGCCGGTCGGCCGACGGCCAGGCGTCACGCTGGCCGACCACGTAGAACGGGGTCGCCGCCAGGTTCAGCTTCGGGTTGGGCTCGGTGTAGTGGACGGTGGGCACCAGCTCGCCGTGCTCCAGGCAGAGCACGGTCTTGATCAGGCCGGCCACGCCGGCGGCCGGGCCGAGGTGGCCGATGTTGGACTTGACCGAGCCGAGGCCGATCGTCGCCGCCGCGGGCCCGCTGCCGCCGGTCAGGAACCGGTAGGCCGCGTTGAGCGCCTCCACCTCGATCGGGTCGCCCAGGTCGGTGCCGGTGCCGTGGGCCTCCACGTAGTCGACGTCGCCGGGGGCGAGACCGGCGACGGTCATCGCCTCCACCACGGCCCGCTTCTGCCCGTCCACCCCCGGTGCGCTGAAGCTGACCCGGTCGGCGCCGTCGTTGCTGACGGCGGAGCCCCGGATCACCGCGCGGACGTGGTCGCCGTCGGCCAGCGCGTCCGAGAGCAGCTTGAGGACGACCACGCCGCCGCCGTTGCCGAAGACGGTGCCGTTCGCACGGGCGTCGAACGGCCGGCACGTCCCGTCCTGGGAGAAGATCCCGCCCGGCGCCCAGCGGTAGCCGTGCCCGTACGGGAGTTCCAGCTCGGCACCGCCCGCCAGCGCCACCTCGCACTCGCCCGAGCGCAGCGCCTCGCAGGCCAGGTGCACGGCCACCAGGGAGGTGGAACAGGCGGTGGCGACGGACAGCGCGGGGCCGGTCAGCCCCAGCCGGTAGGAGGCGGTGCTGGCGACGTAGTCGTTGTTGTTGAAGATGTCCAGGGCGAGCCCGCCCGTCCTGGCCGCGAGGTCCTTGTCGGCGCGGATGTTGAACTCCGCGTACCGGTTGGAGGCCGCGCCGCCGTACACCGCGACCGTGCCGGGCACCGCGAAGGCGTCGTAGCCCGCGTCCTCCAGCGCCGCGTGCGCCAGCTCCAGGAAGAGCCGCTGCTGCGGGTCGCGCAGGGCGGCCTCACGCGGGGTCATCCCGAAGAACTCTGCGTCGAAGCGGTCGGCGTCGGCCAACAGCGGTACCCGGCGGACGTAGTGCGGGTCGGCGAGGTCCTGCTCGTCCACGCCGAACGCGCGCAGCTCGTCGTCGCCAAGCGTGCTGACGCAGTCCGTGCCCTCCGACAGGACCTGCCAGAGCCGTTCGAGGTCCTCGGCGCCCGGGAACCTCCCCGCCATTCCGACGATCGCTACCGGTTCGGCGATCTGCTCGTGCATCTGGTCGTTCTCCCCCGTGTTCGTCACGTTCGTCACCGACCGGCGCTGCGCTGGTCGTTCAGCCGCCTGCGGACCGCGCGCCGCGCGGCGGCCACGCCCGACAGCGGCTCCCGGCGGGCGGCGGGCACCGGCCGCGCCAGCGGTGGCGCGGGGGTGTCACCGCCGCGCAGGTGCCCGGCGAGCAGGCGTGGGTTGGGGAACCTGAACAGGTCGACCACCTCGACGTCGAGGCCGCGCGCCCGCAGCTGCTCGTGCATCCGCAGCAGCGAGAGCGAGGTCAGGCCCGCGTCGAAGAAGTTGGTGCCCGCGTCCGGTACTCCCGGTGTGCCGAGCAGCCGCCCGAGTACCTCGGTGATCAGCTCCTGGGCGGCCGAGGCCGGGATCCGGGCCGGCACCGCCCGCTCCACGGCCGCTGCGGCGGCCCGTACGTCGACCTTGCCGTTGTGGTCGAGCGGCAGTTCGTCGAGGACCACCAGCCGGCCGGGCACCGCCCAGTGGGGCAGCGCGGACTCCAGCTCGTGCCGCAGTTCCTCGCCGAGCAGCGGGCTCGCGCCCGGTGCCGCGACGCACGCGGTGATCTCGGTGCCGTCGGCCAGCACGGCGCACTGCGCGACCGCGTGGTGGCCGCGCAGCACCGCCTCGATCTCGGCGGGTTCGAGCCGGTGGCCGCCGACCGACACCTGGCGGTCGCGGCGGCCGACGAACTCGATCTGCCCGTCGGGGGTGTACCGGCCGAGGTCGCCGGTGCGGTAGAGGGTGACGCCCGGCTCGCCGTGCGGATCCGGCGCGAACCGGCCCGGCTCCGCGGCCGGGTTGGTGCCCAGCGCGAGCCCGCGACCGCGCACCACGATCTCGCCGAGCCTGCCCACGGCCGCGCCCGCACCCCCGCCCTCGCCCCCGCCCTCGATGAGGAGCTCGCGCCACGGGCTGCGCGCGGCCAGCGGGACGCCGGTGCGGTCGCGCCGCCAGCGGGCCGGGTCCTTGGCCGGGTCCTCCCAGCGCAACCAGCTGACCAGCTGCGGCGTCTCGGTGCAGCCGTAGCCGTGGTGGATCCCGGCTCCCGGGGCGAGGTCGGCGAGCTCCCTGGCCACCGGATCGGTGAGCAGCGCCCCGGAGAGCACCACCCGCCGCAGGTGCTCCAGCCGCCGGCCGGCACCGCGGGCGGCCGAGGCCAGCAGCCGGGCCAGGCCGGGGGTGGCGTGCACGGTGGTGATCCGGTGCTCGGCCAACAGCTCGACGAGCGCGCCGGGTTCGGTGCTCCCGGGCAGGTAGAGGGCGGCGCCGCTGGTCAGCGGGACCAGGACGTCGCGCAGGACGGGGTCGTGTCCGGGTGCGGAGAGCAGGACGAACCGGTCCTGCGGCTCGATCCCGAACGCCTCCCGGTACCAGTGCAGCGCCTCCGGCAGCGCGTCGCGCGGTGCGAACACCACGGACGGCTCGCCGGTGGTGCCCGAGGTGCACAGGGCGTGGCCGTGGTCGAGCGGTACGGGCGCGGTGGTGGGGCCGGGCAGGTCGGGGCCGGTGAGCACCGGGACCGGCCAGTGGTGACCGCCGTCGACGAGCACCGCTTCGGCGGACGATCCGCTCAGCGCCGCACGTTGGCGGCGGACGGGCAGGCCCGCGTCCACCAGGGCCACCGCGTTCCCGGCGTGCCAGGCCGCCAGCAGCTCGACGATCGTCCGGACGCTCCGGTCCCCCGGCAGCAGCAGCATCCGTTCCGTCCAGCCCGCCGCCCTGAGTTCGCCGGCCCTGGCCGCGACCTCGGCGTGCAGCGCCCGGAAGGTCAGCTCGCCGCCGGGGAAGTGCAGCGCGGTCCGGTCCGGCCAGCGCTCGGCGGCCAGGACGAACGCCTCGGCGACACCGGGCAGTTGCGGACGCGGGGCGAGCTCGGCCCGCGGGCCGTCCGGCGGCGGGACCGCGAGCGACCGGTCGAGGTCGCCGGGCAGCGCCGTCAGCAGCCGGACCACCTGGTCGAGCAGGTGCCCGGCGATCTCCCGGTCGAACACGTCGAGGGCGTGGACCAGCCGCAGCCGGTAGCCGGTACCCTCGGCCCGCCTCAGGTAGAGGCCGAGGTCGAAGAGCGCCCCGGTGGTGTCCGGTTCCACCTCGGTGGACGGCGCACCGCCGAAGCCGGGGGCCGGCGCGGCGTGCGTGAGGTCGTTGAACCACACCTGGTGGAGCGGGTTGCGGCCGAGACTGCGCGGCAGGCCGAGCGAGTTGACGATCCGTTCGAAGTCGACGTCGCCCCGGGTGCGGGCGTCGATCATCGCGTCGGACACCTGGCGGGCCAGTGCGGCGAAGCCCGTCCCGGGTGCGACGTCCACCCGCACCGGCAGGGTGTCGACGAGGAAGCCGATGACGTCCTCGCTCGGGCCGCCGTCCCGGGAGGACCAGGGCACGCCGACGACGGTCTCGCGCTGCCCGCTCCAGGATGCGAGCACCGCGCTGAACGCGGCGAGCACCACCGAGACCGGGGTGACCCCGATCTGCCGTGCCACGGCGTCCAGCCGCTCGGCGGCGGAGCCGGTCACCGCGGCCTCGACGGCGCCGCCCGCGAAGGTGCTGACGGCGGGTCGGCGGGCCTGGAACGGCAGGCCGTGCGAGCGCGGGGCGTCCTGCAGCCGGTCCACCCAGTACCGCAGGTGGGCCTCCTGCTCGGCGGCGTCCGCGCGGGCGGCGCGGTCCGCCAGCAGGTCGCCGAACTGCGGGGGCCGGGCGTCGGTCAGGGTGCCGTCGTAGGCGGCGGCGAGCTCGTTCAGGAACACGTCGACGGACCGCTGGTCGGCGATCGCGTGGTGCAGCACGGCCACCAGGCAGGCGTTGCCGTCGGCGTCCTCGGCGTAGAGCACCCGCAGCAGCGGCGCGCTGTCGATCGGCAGCGGCAGCGCGGCCTGCTCGGCGGCCAGCGCCCGGCAGCGCCCTTCGGTGAGCGGTTCGGCCGACCGTACGGCCAGCAGCGGCGGCGCCACCTGCTCGGCGATCACCTGGTACGGGCCGCTGTCGTCGGCGACGATCCGGGTGCGCAGCGACTCGTGCCGGTCGACCACCACGGCGAGCGCGGCGCGCAGCCGGGGCACCTCCAGCGCTGCGGCGGGGCGGACGGCGGCGACCACGTTGTAGGCACTGAGCCTCGGGTAGAGCTGCTCCATCAGCCAGAGCCTGCGCTGCCCGGCGGAGACCGGCGCGCGGTCGCCCTCGGGCCGGCGCGGCAGGCCGGCGGTGCCGCCGGGTGCGTCGGCCGTGGTGATCCGGTCGCGCAGGCCGGCCAGGGTGATCCGGTCGCGCAGCAGCTCGCCGAGCGACAGCCGCAGGCCGTAGCCGCGCAGCAGTTCGCCGCGCAGCCGGACGGCGGCGAGGCTGTGCCCGCCCAGGGAGAGGAAGTCGGCGTGCTCGTCGACGGCGTCGAGCCCGAGGGCCTCGGCCCAGAGCCGCCCCAACGGGTCTCCGGCGCCGGGGCCGTCGCTGCGGGCTGCGAGCAGTTCGTCCGCCCGGCGGCGCAGCAGGACGCGGTCCTGTTTGCCGCTGCCGGTCAGCGGCACGGTCCCGATCGCGGCGAAGTGGGTGGGCACGTAGGCGGCGGGCAGCCGGGCGGCAAGGTGGGCGCGGCACTCCTCCTGCCAGTCGGCCGAGGCGTCCCGCAGGCGGACGAAGGCCACCAGCTGCGGGGTGCGCCCGCCCGCCGCGACCACGGCGCACTCGGCGACGCCGGGCTGCTCGCGCAGGACGGACTCGACCTCGCCGGGCTCGACCCGGACGCCTCGGATCTTGACTTGTTCGTCGATCCTGCCGTGGTACCTGATCTGCCCGTCCACCACCCGGACCAGGTCCCCGGTGCGGTAGATGCGGTCGACCGCGCTGCCGGGCGGTGCGGCCGTGAACGCCCGCTCGGTGAGGTCGGGCCGGCCGAGGTAACCGTGCGCCAACGGGATTCCGCCGATGCACAGTTCACCGCTCTCGCCGTCGGCGACCGGCTCGCCGCGGTCGTTCAGCACGAGCAGCTCGCAGTTGTCCACGGCCTGCCCGATGGGCACCTCGTCGATCAGCTCGGGCTGCTGGGGGCTGTCCCAGTAGGTGACCTCGATGGACGCCTCGGTCGGCCCGTAGAGGTTGTGCAGCCTGGCGGGCAGGGTCGCGACGCAGCTGCGCGCGAGCGCGGCGGGCAGTGCCTCGCCGCTGCAGAACACGTGCCGCAGGCCGGTGCAGTCGGCGGCGCCCGGCCAGCGCAGGAACTCCTCCAGCATCGAGGGCACGAAGTGGCAGACCGTGATCCGGTGCTCGATCACCGTCTTCATGATCGCGGCGGGGTCTGCGTGCTCACCGGGGCCGAGCAGGACCAGCCGCGCACCGACGATCAGCGGCCAGTAGATCTCCCAGCCCGACACGTCGAAGGTGTACGGCGTCTTCTGCAGGACCCGGTCCGCCGGGTCGAGACCGTAGTGCCGCTGCCCCCACAGCAGCCGGTTGGTGATCCCGCCGCTGGGGACCAGGACGCCCTTGGGTGTGCCGGTGGACCCCGAGGTGAAGATCACGTTCACCGGCTGATCCGGCGTCACCTGCCGCAACGGCGCCGGCTGGTAGCCGTCGTCGAGGTGGTCGGCCAGCGGCACCACGTCCAGCACGGCGAGGCCGTCCAGGCCGGTGGAGCCGTCCGGTGCGCTCCGGCCGTGCAGCGCCTCGGTGGTGGCGAGCACCAGCGCGGGCCCGGCGGTGTCCAGGATCAGCCGCAGGCGCGTCGGGGACTCGTCCGTGGCCAGCGGCAGGTAGGCCAGGCCGGCCTTGAGGACGCCGAGCAGGGCCGCGACCAGGTACGGGCTGCGGTGGGCCAGCACCGCGACCGGCCGGTCGGCGGGCAGCCCCCGGCCCAGCAGTTCGGCGGCGATCCGGTCGGAGACCTGCTCCAACTGGCGGTAGGTCCAAGCCTCCTGGGCGCCGACGCAGGCCACCGCGTCGGGCGTCCGGGTGCCGGCCGCCCGGATCAGCCCCGGGATGCCGTACGGCGCAGGATGGTCGACTGTCGGTCCGCGCAGGGCGGTCCCCTGGCGATGGGCATGACTGAACATGAAGGAATCCCCCGAAATGAAAAGCAGCACAGAAAATCCGCCGCCCTCTGTTCCAAAGACAGAGAGCATTCAGCACCTCGCGCTCTGTCGAGGCGAATTCGAACAGGTGATCACGGTCACTCATTCCTGCCAGGCGCGGACCACGCCGAGCGCCTGTTCCGGATTCAGCCGGGGATCGCACAGCGAGGTGTAGCGCTCACCGAGGACGGAGGGGTCGGCATCGGCCGGCAGGCACTCCAGCACGTCGTCCGGAGTCGTCTCCAGATGGAGTCCGCCCGCGGTCCCGCTCGCCTCCCACACCGCCTGCCGGAATCCCACCACCTCCCTGACGACGTCCTCCAGCACCCGGGTCTTGCGGCCGGCCGGGGTGGTCACGGTGTTGCCGTGCATCGGGTCGCACATCCAGACCACCGGGTGCCCGGCCCGGCGCACGGCCGCGACCAGCGCGGGCAGGTTTCGCTCCACGGCGTCCGCGCCCTGCCGGGCGATCAGGGTCAGCCGTCCCGGACGCCGGTCCGGGTCCAACAGGCCGCACAGCTCGCACAGTTCGTCGGGCGTCATGCTCGGCCCGACCTTGCAGGCGACCGGATTGTCCACGGCGGCGAGCAGCCGGACGTGGGCGCCGGACGGCTGCCGGGTCCGGTCGCCGATCCACGGCCAGTGCGTCGAGGACAGCACCGTCCGCCCCGAAGCGCCCCTGCGCAGCAGCGGGAGCTCGTAGTCGAGGACCAGGGCCTCGTGGCTGGTCCAGGTGGCGCTCAGGTCACAGACCGACCGTCCGGCCAGGGCCTCGAACACCGACCTCGCCGCGCGGTGGCACTCCACCAGCCGGCCCGGGTCGTGCGCGCGCGAGCCCGGGTCGGGCTCCGGCCCGTTCACCAGGTGCCCCCGGAAGACCGGGAGTTCGAGATCCCCGTGGCGTTCCACCGCCCGGGAGCGCGGCTTGGCGAACTGCCCGCCGATCCGGCCGACCCGGACGACGGGCTTCCCGGTACGGTCCGACAGCACGCCCGCCAGGGCGTCCAGCAGACCGGCCTTCCGGCCCACGGCCCCGGGCGTGCACTCCCGCGGATCCTCCGCGCAGTCACCCGCCTGCAGGATGTTCAGGTTCCCCGCGGCGGCCTCGGCGACCAGCAGGCCGAACCGGGCGACCTCGCGGTCGTCGGCCAGCCCCGGTGTGCCGGCCAGCTCCTCGACGGCCGGGCCGAACGACGCGTGCCCCTCCCAGGCCGGCTGCTGGGCGGCCGGACTCGATCTGATCCGCCGCAGTTCGCCGGCCGGCAGCGGATCACCGTACCGGCGCTGATCCTCGATCAGCGACATCGCGTGCGACACCGCGTCTCCCCCGTTCGTTCGGTCTCTCAAGGTGCCATGTCGTCGGCCGTGGGCTGCGGCGACGCCGGTCTGACGGTCAGGGTGCGGACGCTGCGGCTGCACAGCGCCGCGGCGGTGGCCGCGACGACGAGCGCGGCGCCGATCAGCAGCGTGCTGTGCACGCCCGCGCGCAGGGCGAGCGGACCGGCCGCCAGCTCGCCGGCCGGAATCGCGAGGTAGGAGCCGAGCGCGTCGTAGGAGTAGACCCGGGCCAGCCGTTCCGGCGGGATGTTCTCCTGCAGCGAGACGTCCCAGCCGACCGCGAGCTGCTCCAGGGCGATCCCGTTGGCGGCCATCGCCGGCACCAGCAGGACGGGGTCGGAGGTGGTCGCCAGTGCCAGCAGCGGGAGCGCCTCGAACACGCCGACGGCCGAGCCGAGCAGCAGCGCCCGGCTGGGCCGGGTCCGCGCCGCGACGATCCCGCCCACCAGCGCGCCGGCCGTCTGGGCCGCGAGCAGCAGGCCCCAGGTGGTGCGGCCGAAGGAGCGGTCCGCGACGGTGGGTCCGAGCACCTGGAGGCCGCCGGCCACCACCGCGTTGATCACCAGGAACTGCAGCACCAGCACCCACACCCAGGTGCGCGAGACGAACTCCGCCCAGCCCTCACGCAGTTCGGTCAGCGGATGGGCGCGCGGGCCGTCGGAGGGCTCGGCGGGCGGCACCCGGATCCCCGCGAAACACACCCCCGCCAGCAGGAAGACCCCCGCGTTGGCGGCGATGCCCCAGCCGGGACCGACCGTCCCGACCAGCATCCCGCCCGCCGAGGCGCCGATCACCGTCCCCGCGTTGATCGCCATCCTGGCGACCGCGTTGGCCGGCCGGATCATCGCCTGCGGCACGGTCTGCGGCACCAGTGCGGCGGCCGCGGGCAGCGAGAGCGCCGACACCGTGCCGTTGACGACGCTCAGCACCACCAGGATCGGGACGGAGGCGAACCCAAGCAGCACACTCACCGCGATGGCCGCCTGGGCCGCCGCCGCGGCCCAACTCGCCCCCTGGAGCACGAGCTTGCGCGGCAGCCGGTCGGCGACCACACCGCCGAGGAGCAGCAGCACCACGTTGGCGACCGACCGGGCGCCGACCACGATCCCGAGGTCGACCACCGAGCCGGTCAGGTCGATCACCGCGAAGGAGAGCACGATCGGCGCCATCGCGTTGGCGAAGTAGTTCGCCATCCGCCCGCCCGCCAGCCGGCGGAAGCCGGGCTGCCGAAGCGGGTCGAGCAGTGTCGGGGGACGCCGGCCGGTACTCATCAGCCGTCCCCCGGGCTCTCCACGACGAGCACGCTATTCACCGCGGCACCCCGGTGGACGTTGATCAGGTCACCACCGGCCGGCGAGCCGTGCCGCACGTGGAGCCCGGCCGTCCGGCGCCCGTACGTCATCGGGCCCAGCACGGCGGGCACGTCCGGGGTCCGCAGCTCGCCGCTCGCGCGGTGCGCGAACTCCACGGTGACGCGGTCGGCGTCGACGACCTGCTGGAGGATGTGGTCACCGGCGAGCGCGGCCGCGGACGCCGGCCGGCTGCGGGGAACATGAAGGGCCACGAACTCCTGGTCCTCGGCCGGGAGTCCGGCGAACGGCCGGCCGGTCCGGCCGAGCACGGCCGCCCTGCGGCGGAACTCCTCGGGCACGGCGGGCCACCGGTCCACCACCGGGGTGCCGCTCATCCCGTCTCCGTCCAGTGCGCATAGGCCGGGAGCAGGCCGAGTTCGGCCCGCCGGTAGGTGCTCACCAGCTCGGCGACGACCTCGTTGTCCGGGTCGAAGGCGGTGTCGTCGATGCACCGGACCGGGCGCAGCCCGCCGGCCGTGCTCGCCACGCACACCGCGTCACAGCCGAGCAGGTCCCCGGCCGTGAGCGCGGCCCGCGACACCCGGTAGCCCAGGCCGGCGGCGAGTTCGGCCACGGAGGCGACGGTGATGCCGTCCAGGGCGGCGGCCGAGTCGGGGACGAGCACGGTGCGTCCCCGCACCCCGAGGACGTTCTGCACCGTGCACTCCGCGACCAGGCCCTCGTCGTCCAGCAGCAGCGCGTCGTCGAAGCCGCGCCGCTGCGCGTCCAGCCAGGCGATCCGGGAGTTGAGGTAGGCCGCGGACACCTTCGCCTTGGTGGGGAAGGCCCGCGCGCTCGGCCGGGCGACCGGGGAGAGGGTGAGCCGGGGCCGCTGCTCGCGGATCACGCCGTCGAAGCCCGCGACGTCGAAGGCCAGCACGGCGACCTCGACGGCCGAACCCGGCGCGGCCAGTCCCAGGACGCCGTCCCCGAGGAGGGCGACCGGCCGCAGGTAGGCCCGCCGCAGGCCGTTGGCCGACAGCACCCGGTGGCAGGCGGCGGCGAGTTCGGCCGGTGACCGGTCCAGGCCGACGCCGACCAGGCGGCAGGACTCGGCGAACCTGGCGAGGTGCTCGGTCAGCCGGAAGACGTGGTGGGAGGAGTCCCCCGCGGGGAAGGCGGAGATGCCCTCGAACACGCACAGGCCGTAGTGCAGGCTGTGGTTGGCCAGGGTCAGCGCGGCGGCCCCGGCCGGGACGATCTCCCCCTGCCACCACAGGAACTTCGCGGGTTCGTTCACCGTCGCTCCTCCTTCCCCCGGGCGATGGCACGGCAGACCTCGTCGCCGACCTCCCCGGTCCGCGCCGTTCCGCCCAGATCGGGCGTCAGCAGGTCGCCGCGGAGCACCTCGTCGATCGCGCGCTCCACGGCGGCGTGCGCAGCCGGCAGCTCCATCCGGTCCAGCATCAGCGAGTAACTCATGATCGAGGCGAGCGGGTTGGCCCGTCCGGTGCCGGCGAGGTCGGGCGCGCTGCCGTGCACCGACTCGAAGACCCCGCGGAACCCGGTGTCCGCGGGGTCGTAGCTGGCCGACGGCGCCACCCCGAGCCCGCCCGCGAGCTGCGCGGCCTCGTCGCTGAGGATGTCCCCGAAGAGGTTGCTGGTCACCACCGTGTCGAACCTGGCCGGGTTGCGGATCAGCTCCATCGCGGCGGCGTCCACGTAGAGGTGGTCCGTGTGCACCTCGGGGTACTCGGCCGCGGCGGCACGGAAGCACTGCTGCCACAGCGGGCCCGCGGCGGGCATCGCGTTGCTCTTGTCCACCAGCGTGAGCCGGCGCCGCGGCCGGGCGCGGGCGATCTCGAAGGCGGCCCGCACCGCCCGGTCGACCGCCCGGCGGGTGTGCACGCCGACCTCCATCGCGACCTGCTCAGGCTGTCCGCTCCGGACCGTGCCGCCGACGCCGACGTAGACGTCCTCGGTGTTCTCCCGCACGATGACGAGGTCGACCTCGCTCTCGGCGCCGACGTGCCTGAGCGGGCAGTGCCGCAGGGTGCGCAGCCTCACCGGGCGGAGGTTGACGCACAGGTCGAGGTCCTGGCGCAGGCCGCCGATGATCAGCTTGGCGTGCCGGTTGTCCGGGACCCGGGGGTCGCCGAGCGCGCCGAGCAGCACCGCCCGGTACCGCCTGCGCACCTCCTGCGCGTCGAACCCGGCCGCGCCACGGGTCAGGTACCAGTCTGCGTCGTAGGGCAGCACGTCCACCGCGAGGTCGATGCCGAAGACGTCCCCGACCACAGTGTGGACCTTCAGCACCTCGGCCATGACCTCGGGCCCGATGCCGTCCCCCGGCAGTACCGCGAGCGAGGTCACCGGGCCGCCGCCCCGGCCTCGATCTGCGCGAGGGCGTAGCCGACCAGGCCGCCCGAGGCCAGCAGCTGCCGCTCGAAGGCGGACGGCACCGGGACCGGCGCCGTGGTCCCGGTGCTCAGGTTGCGGACCGTGCCGGCCGCGTCGTCCAGCAGCAGCCGGTCGCCCTCCCGGATGCCGTACGCGAAGTCGCCGGCCTCGATCAGCCGCAGGCCGATGTTGAGGGCGTTGCGGGCGAAGATCCGCGCGAAGCTGTGCGCGATGACGTACTCCGCACCGGAGGCCTTGATGCCCATCGGGGCGTTCTCCCGGGAGGAGCCGCAGCCGAAGTTCGTCCCGCCGACGATCACCGAGCCGCGCAGGTCGTGGCCGGCGGCCGCGTAGTGGTCCAGGAACGCCTGGTTGCCCGCGTTCTCCATGATGAACTTCTTGTACTCGGCCGGGTCCGGGATCTGGCAGTGCATGCCGGGCAGGATCACGTCCGTGTTGACGTGGTCGCCGAAGACCCAGGCGAGGCTGCCGGTGCCGTCGTCCCGCGGTGTGCCGGGGGCGGACGGCCGGTCGGCGGCGGCCAGCGGCGAGCGGCCCTCGCGCACGGCGTGCAGCGAGAACAGCTCCTCGATGCTGCTCCTGATCCCGGCCTCGGTGCCGTGGTAGTCGCCCGGCTCGCCGACCGGGGCGAGCACCCCGGTCAGTGCCGCCTGCGCCGCGACGGCGGGGGCGGCCAGCACCACGCTGGCGTCCACGTCACCGGCCCGGCCGCGGAAGTTGCGGTTGGAGGTGAAGACCGCGACCTCGCCCTTGCCGAGCACCCCGGACTTGATCCCGATGCACGGTCCGCAGCTGGCGGACTCGACGTAGCAGCCCGCCTCCAGCAGGGTGTCGATCAGCCCCTCCTTCATCGCGGCCCGGTACGCCTGCTGGGACGCCGGGATCACGATGGTGCGCACGCCGTCCTTGACCCGCCGGCCCTTCAGGACGGCGGCGACCACCCGCAGGTCCTCCAGGTGCCCGTTGGTGCAGGAGCCGATGAACACCTGGTCGACCGGGATCTCGCCGTCCGGGCCTGCGACCTCGGCCAGCGGGGCGACGCCGCTCATCAGGTCGCTCCGGCCGCCGTACTCGTCCCAGTGCCGCAGCAGGTACCGGAGTTGGTGGATGCCGATGGCGTTGTCCGGCGAGAACGGCAGCGCGACGGTGGGCTCGATCCGGTCGAGGTGGACGTCGATCACGTCCACGTACTCCGGGTCGTCCTCGTCGACGGTGAAGAGCGGGTACGGGGTGTCCCCGGGGCCGGGGCCGTCACCCGGGGTGTCGCCCCGACGGGCGGCCGGGTTGGCGGCCAGGTGGTCGGCCAGCACCCGGTCGGTCGGGAACAGGCCGTACTTGGCGCCCATCTCCACCGCCATGTTGCTCAGCGAGAGCCGGTCGTTGACCGCCAGCGAGGCGAGCCCCGGGCCGCCGAACTCCAGGCTGCGGTAGACCGCGCCGTGCACCCCGAGCAGACCGCACAGGTGCAGCGCCACGTCCTTGCCCTGGACCTGCGGGCGCAGCGAGCCGTGGAACCGGACCAGCACGGCCTCCGGCACCCGCATCCAGCAGCTGCCCCTGACCAGGGCCACCGCCAGGTCGGTCGAGCCGATGCCGGTGGCCAGCGAACCGATCGCACCGGCGGTGCAGCTGTGCGAGTCCGCGCCGACCGCGACGTCCCCGGGGCGGATCAGCCCCTGTTCGATCAGGATCTTGTGCTGGATGCCGCCGTCGTAGCCGACGTCGAAGACCCTGATGCCGTGCGCCCTGGCGAACCGCCGCAGCTCGACCAGGATCGAGGCCATCGAGGCGGTGTGGGTGGGGACGACGTGGTCGAAGACGAACACGCACCTGTCCCGCCGCTCGGCCAGCGCGGCGGCCAGCCGCTCCTCGCCGAGGCCGCTGTCCCGCAGGATGTCCAGCGCCCACTTGACGGTCATCTCGCTGCCCCAGCAGAGGTCGAAGGGCAGATCGACGACCTCGCCGGTGCGCACCGGGCGGCCCAGCTTGTGCTCGAAGAGCTGTCGTACCAGTGTCATGGCCGAACCCTGTCTCCATCCGGGGAAGCGAGCAGCTGTCTCTTGAGGCAGTGGAAGACGGTGATGTACGGCTCCAGCCGCCGCTGGACGGCCGGGTCGCAGAAGCGGATCCAGCCGCGGACCTCCACCGGCCCGCAGCCACGCCGCCGCTTGGCGTCCGCCGAGCCCATGCCGTAGCCGATCCGGTGGGCACCGGCCGCGATCGCCTGCTCGACGAGGTGGTAGAACACCAGGTTGAAGTAGGCGTAGTTGGCGCCGACCGCGCCCGCGTCGAAGCCGAGGAACTTCGGGTGCAGCACGCCGTCGGCCTGCAGGCAGAGCAGGAAGCCGGCGATGTCCTGCCCCTCGGGAGCGGCCGGCCGCCGGACCAGGTGCAGGACGGCGCCGAGCGACCTCCCGGTGAGCAGGGCGGTGAACAGCCGCTCCATCGCGGCGCGGTCGACCGGCAGGCCGTACTTCTCCTGCTGTCCGGCGGACAGTTGCGCGCAGCGGGCGATCACCGCCCGGTCCGGGGCCCCGGCCCGTTCCAGCCGCATCCCGCTGTCGGCGAACCTGCGGACCTCGGAGCGCACCGCCACCCTGCGCTTGCTGTCGAGCAGCCCGAGGTAGTCGTCGAAGCCGGAGAGCGGCCCGACGTCGAGTTCGTACTCCAGGTCGGAGAGGAACTCCAGGTAGCCGTGGTCGGCCAGGGCCCGGTGCAGCACCGGATCCGCGCCGGACTGCCACAGCAGGCAGCAGGAGGCGATGCCCTGCTCCCGGCAGTGGTCGCCGACGGCTTCGAGCAGCCGGTCGATCGCGGAGCGCCGGTCGACCGAGGGCAGCGTGAGGACGTCGCCGACGTACCCGTACGGGCTGGTGACCACCAGGGCCGGATAGCCGGACGCCCGGGTGAAGGCGGCCTCCGAACGGGCCACGGCGTCGAGCAGCGCACCGGCCCGTGCCCGTTCCTGCACCGGCCGGCCGTGCGCCAACGCCCGCCGCAGGTGGTCGAGTTCGTAGTCGCCGAACAGCGCGCCGGCCGGGTCGTGGTACGGGAACTCGTCGGGTCCGCGGACCACCAGGGCCTGGAGGCCGGCCACGGTCCGGCCGTCGCGGCGCAGCAGGAAGAAGACCAGGTCGAAGCCGAAGCACTGCTCGACCGCCCGGAGCCAGTCGTACCGCAGGTACACCCGGGACGGCGGGACCAGCGCGTCCCACTGCTCGCGGTCGAGTTCCGCGGTCGACCGGACGACGGCGAGCTCAGGTGCCATCGGTGTCAGCGCCTTTCGTCGTGCGGACGATCAGGCGCTCGGCCCGCTGGTCGTAGGGCGCGCCGAGGTGGCTGCCGAAGCAGCGCACCTCGGCGAAGCCGGCCGTCTCGTCGTCCCACCAGGAGGTGCCGCCGTGCGGTGCCGTCATACCGGGTTCGCGATTCGCTCGTGGTAGATCCCGACCATCTGGGCCTCGGTGACGCTCGACTTGGTCAGCACCGCGACCCGCTTGACCTCCCGCAGCACCTCGCCGAGCACCCCGTCGTCGTAGGACAGCCCGTGCGCGTCGAGCACGTGGGAGACGATCGACTTGCCGGAGTGCTTGCCGATCACGATCCGCCGGGTGTGCCCGACCAGTTCCGGGCGCAACGGCTCGTACGCGGTGGGGTCCCTCATCACCGAGGAGACGTGCAGCCCGGACTCGTGCGAGAAGGCGTTGCCGCCGACGATCGGCTTCATCGGGCTGACCTCGATCCGGGAGAGGCCGGCGATCAGGTCGGACATCGGCTTGAGCCGGGAGAGGTCCACGTTGGCGGAGAAGCCGTAGAGCTGGGTCAGGGCGACCGTCACCTCCTCCAGGGAGGCGTTCCCGGCCCGTTCGCCGATGCCGTTGACGGTGCACTGGACCTCGTCCGCGCCGCCCAGGATCCCGGCCACCGTGTTGGCCGTGGCCAGGCCGAAGTCGTTGTGGCAGTGCAGCGAGAGCAGGACCGAGATCCGCGCGCGCAGCCGGGAGACGAGGGTGCGGAAGTCGTCGGGCGTGCTGGATCCCACCGTGTCCGCGACGCCGACCAGGTCGGCCCCGCTCTCCTGGGCGAGCACCAGCACCTCCTCCAGGTAGTCGTAGGGGGTCCTGGTGGCGTCCTCGGAGCCGCAGCCGACGAACATGCCGAGGCTCTTGGCGTAGGCGACGCCGTCGGCCATCTCGCGCTTCAGCCGCTCGCGCACCTCGCTGCCGTCCCCGCCGAACTTGACCCGCATGTGCACGTCGGAGGTGGGCACGAAGGTGTAGACCGCGTTGGCGCCGCAGGACCTGGCGAGGTCGATCTCGGCGCGGTTCGGCCGGCAGAACGCCACCACCCTGGCCCGCAGGCCGAGGGCGGTGATGCCGCGTACGGCCTCCTGGTCGGCCTGCGAGGAGGCGGGGAATCCCGCGTCGATGCAGTCCACGCCCATCTCGTCGAGCAGCCGGGCGATCCGCACCTTCTCCTCGACCCGGAAGGCGACGCCGCAGGTCTGCTCGCCGTCGCGCAGGGTGGTGTCGCAGACGAGGATGTTCCTCGCCGCCGGGTTCTCCTGACCGTCTCTCAACTCTCCGCTCCCAACAGGTACTCCCGGCACCGGGTGCCGATCACGTCCTTGCCGAACCTGGCCCGACGGCCGTAGACGACCCAGGTGGTGGTCACCGCACCGATGTGCCGGTCGAGCCGGAGCGCGCCGTCCGAGCGCTCCAGCCACTCCAGGTGGGTCAGTCCCGAGTCGTACGCGCCCTCCAGCAGCCGGCGGCCGACCACGGGTTTCGAGGGCTCGTGGACGACCTCCTCCCACCGGGAGAGGTCGACGTAGCCGGCGGTCGCGGGCACCAGGCCGAGTGTCCTGGGGTGGGCCACGTCGCTGCGGCTCAGCAGCACGAGGTCCTTGGTGGGGTAGACGAAGGTGTCCACCACGTGGATCTCGCCGACGTACCGCTCGGTGATCAGGTGCACCTGGGGGTGCGCGCTGCACTGGACCAGGAAGTCGCACTCGCCCCGGCGGAGCCGCTCCAGGCCCTCGTCGAAGTCCGGGGTCAGGTCGATCCTCGAACTCCCCGCCACCCCCTGGAAGTCGAGGTAGTGCGCCACCGCGTTCTGGTGGCAGGTGCCGTCCGGGCCGAGTGTGGTGAAGGTCAGCGTCATTCGTGCACCTCCGCGTGGGCCGGGTCCGCGGACGCCGGGCCCGTGGCGGTCCGGCCGGCCGGGTCGTCGATGATCTCGTCCTCCAGGCGGCACGCCTCGTCGATGAGCAGGGTGGCCAGCGCGCGCATGAAGTCCTGGTCGAGGCCGAGCCGCCGGCCACGGGCCGCGTACGACTCCCGGACCTTGTGCACCCGGTCGGGCTGCATCATGGGGATGCCGTTGGCGCGTTTGACCTCCGCGACCTCGCAGCAGATCGCCAGCCGCGCCGCCACCAGCTCCGCGAGCTGCTGGTCCAGAACTTCGAGCCGGTCCCGGAAGGGCTGGAGGACGGCGCCTGGTGTCGGGTTCATCGGGTGACCTCCAGGGCGAGGGCGCGGGCCGCGCCGCGCAGGGACGGGAGTCCGTATCCGCCCTCCTGGACGAACACGGTGGGCAGCCGCTGCCCTGCCACCAGCGCGGCCACCGGGCCGAACACCTCGGGCGGCAGCGACCACGACCCGTAGGGGTCGCCGCGCAGGACGTCGTAGCCGACGGACACCACCAGGGCGTCCACCGTCTCCCGCCGGAGGTGGGACACGGCGTCCTTCACCAGCGCCAGGTACCCGTCGGTGCCGGGCGCACCCCGCACCCCGAACAGTCCGGGCGCCGGGGCGAAGCGGTAGGGGAAGTCGACCGGGTCGGCGGAGTGGACCGAGGCGTACGGCAGGGTCGGGTCGCCCGCCACGCAGGCGAGCGTGCCGTTGCCGAGGTGGTAGTCGAGGTCCAGGATGCCCACCCGGGCCGCGCCCTCCTCGCGCAGCGTGCGGGCGGCGACCACGGTGTTGTTGAGGAAGCAGTAGCCGCCGTGCCAGCCGGGGCCGGCGTGGTGGCCGGGCGGGCGCACCAGTGCGTAACCGTGGACATTCTGACGTGCCGTCAGTTCTGCGGCCCGGACGGCAGCGGCGGCGGCGGCGAGCGCGGTCGCCCAGATGTCCCGGGTGATCGGGGTCTCCTGCTCCAGGCCGGGTGCGGCGAAGGCGTGGTCGACGGCGGAGTCCGCCCCGACGGGCACCCCGCCCCTGAGGTGGTCGAGGAAGGCCGCCTCGTGCACCTCGGCGACCAGCCGCTCGGCCCGGCCGAGGCCCCGGCCACCTGCGGGTGCGAGCACCGCGCCGCCGTCCAGCAGCCCGGCGAGGATCAGCTCGATCCGCTCGGGCACCTCCTTGCTGGCCACCTGCTCGCCGGACGGCACGACGGTGAACGGCAGTGCCCCGGAGCCGCCCGAGACCACCACGTACAGGCTCATGGCAGGTCCTTGAGCACCCGGGGGCCGATCGCCCGGAACCCGGAGCGCTCGTAGAAGGCGAGCGTCCTCGGGTAGTCGGCGAAGCCCGGGGACGGCAGGCACACCTCGATCCGGTGGATCCCGGCGGCCGCGCAGGTCGCGTCCAGCTCCGCCAGCAGCAGTCCGGCCACCCCCCGGGAGCGCAGCCCGGGGTCCACCCAGAGTTCCTGGACCAGGCAGTAGGGACCGCCGAGCCGCATCGTGGGCTGCACGGTGTACCCCAGGACGCCGACCACGCCGCGCTTCGCGGGCTCCCGCGCGACCAGCACGCCAGCCCCGTCCGCACCGGCGATGGCCGCGGCCGCCACCGGGACGATCCCGGCGACCGTGTGGGTCCGGTCGCCGCGCAGTTCGCGCAGCAGCTCGGTGACCGCCTGGGCCACCGCCTCCGCCTCGCCCGGCCCGGCCGGCCCGGTCTCGATCACCGGTCCGCTCACCTCCGCCACCTCGTACCCGCCTCCACATCGCTCCCCGGGTCGGTCCCGGCGGCGGACGGTGCACCGGCCGCCGCGCCGTCCGCCTTGTCGCCCGCCGCTTCGCCTGGCATGCCGTCCGCCGGGCCGCCTGCCGCGCCTGCCGCTTCGCCCGACCCGCCGTCCGCCGCACCGGAGGGCTCGTCGATGCCGAGGGCGCGGAGCAGCGCGGCGGCCTTCAGCCGGGTCTCCTGGTACTCCTCCTCGGCGTCGGACAGCACGATCAGCGCGCCGCCGACCCCGATCCGCACCCGGTCGCCCTCCCGGACGATGGTGCGGATGACGATGCTCTGGTCGGCCCGGCCGTCGAAGCCGAAGAAACCGAGGCAGCCGGAGTACACGCCGCGCTCCTCCGGCTCCAGGGCGTCGAGCAGTTCCACGGTCCGCCGCTTCGGAGCGCCGGTCATCGAGCCGCCGGGGAAGAGCGCCCGGACGCAGTCCACCGCGTCGTGGCCGGCCCGCAGCCTGCCCCGGACCGTGGTCACCAACTGGTGGACGGTGGCGTAGGATTCGGCGGCCATCAGCCTGGGAACGTGGACCGTGCCCGGCTCGCAGACCTGGCCGAGGTCGTTGCGGAGCAGGTCCGCGATCATCAGGTTCTCGCTGCGGATCTTCGGGTCCGTCTCCAGGGCCCGCCGGGCCGCCTCGTCCGCCTCCGGGTCCGGGTGGCGCGCCGCCGTGCCCTTGATCGGCTTGGTCTCCACCCATCCGCCGTCGGCGACGGTGACGAACCGCTCCGGCGAGGAGCTCAGCACCGACCGCTCGCCCAGCCTGAGGTAGGCGGCGTACGGGGCGGGACTGGCCGCCCGCAGCCGCCGGTAGGTGTCCAGCGGATCGGTGTCGCTGGTACCGGTGATCTGGTAGGTGTAGCAGGCCTCGTAGGACTCACCGTCGTTCAGCCACCGCTGAACCGCCTCGAAGTGCCGCAGGTAGGTCTCCCGGCCCACGGCCGAACCGAGTTCGGCCGGTCGGCCGGCCGGCCGCGGGCGGGGCGCCGGTGGGCGGCGGGCCAGGGTGGTGATCTCCGCGCACCACTCCTCGTGCTCCGCCTCGGACAGGCCCACCGTCACCAGGTAGCGCCGTCCGGTCTCGTGGTCGAACGCCGCGAAGCGGTCGATCCGCAGCAGCTCGGCGTCCGGCCGCTCACCGCTGCCCGCCTTCCCGATGCCGACGCTGCCCTTGATGCCGTAGCCCAGGTAGCCGGCGTAGCCCCCGGCGAACGGGACCGGTGAGGCGCCGGCCGCGACCGGTGTCCGCGCCAGCCCGCTCCGCAGCCGCTCGAACACCGTCCCGGGGCTGCGCCGGACGCGGTGCGCGGTCTCCTCCTCGACCACGTTCGCACCCGCGTAGGCCCGCAGCACCTGGCGGCTCTCCCCGTCGCAGGCCGCCAGGTAGCTGTAGCGGCCCATCCCGTACGCGCTGCGGGAGCTGTCGAGCCAGAGGCTGTACCGGCGGTCGGCGAAGGCCCGCAGATAGAGCTCCTCGGCCGACAATTCGACGTCCAACTGCCGCCAGCGCAGGGTGCCGTGGCGCGGGGCGGGTGGAGCCTGCGCGGCGGCGGCCGAAGCGGCGGGGGCCACCGCGAGGAAGTTCGCGATCAGCTGCTCGCCGTACTCGCTCTCCACCGACTCCGGGTGGAACTGCACGCCGTGCAGCGGCCGGTGACGGTGCGCCAGCCCCATGATCACGCCGGTCTCCGACCAGGCGGTGGCGACCAGTTCGGGCGGCAGCGGCTCGGCGACCGCGAGCGAGTGGTAGCGCACCGCGCGGAATCCCTGCGGGAGTCCGGCGAAGACGCCGGTCCCGGTGTGGGTGATCGGGCTGGTCCGGCCGTGGACGACCTCCGGCGCGTGCCGGACCGTCCCGCGGAAGGCCAGGGCGATCCCCTGGTGTCCGAGGCAGACCCCGAGGCAGGGCACGGCCACCCGGGCCAGCAGTTCCCGGCAGAGGCCGAAGTCCGCCTCCCTGGCGGCGGTGCCGGGCCCCGGCGAGATCACCACGTGGGTGAAGCCCCGCCGGAGCAGCTCCCCGGCCGTGGTCTCGTCGTTCCGCACCACGACCGGCGGCACACCGGCCACCTTCCAGATCAGCTGGTAGAGGTTCCACGTGTAGGAGTCATAATTATCGACCAGAAGAATTCGCAGGTTTCTCACGCTCTTGCCGCGCTTCTCGAGAACCGGAGCCGGTGCACCTCACGGGCGCGGGAACCGGCTGGCCAACGTGCCATCGACAAATGCAGGCCACCGCCGGCCCGCAGCAATTCAGACGAAACCGACAATTGCACGACCATGTGCGGCAGCACCGTGCAGACCCCCCGAGGGGGCATTCCATACACCTGATGCTAGCCACGTCGGGCGCGGCGCACACCCGTCTTTTCGCACGTGTGATCCACGCCACTGTCGCCCGGTGGCGCCCACCCAGCCGGAGCTCACGCGTTCTTGACGGGACGTCCGCACAGTGGTCAACGTCCTTGTCCTGCACACACCTTGGACACAACCCCGGCGGCCCGCCCCCCGGCGGCCGACGCGCGCCGGGGGCCGCCGAATCGGTAGTTCGGCATCGAATACAGCACAGCCGCAGACCACTCGGCCCGTTCCTTCCGTCCCATTGTTCACGGACGTGCGGAAAACGCACTGGAGCCCGGTCGGCCTGGACTGCTATGTTAATCAGGGGCGAGCTGTCCCCGAACTCGCAGGACCGGCAAGAATTGACTACGGGGGGATTCCGCTTTGTCCAGCGACATTGCCGATCTTTCGTCCGCCGCCCGCTCGCCCGAGATCGCGAGGACAACGCGGCCACCGGGTCTGCGACTTCCCGCGGTGCTCCAGACCGTCCTGTTCGCGCAGTACCGCCACCGGCTCTTCCCGCTGCTCCGGCGCCGGTACGGGGACGTCTTCACCCTCAGGCTCACCACACCGACCCGCCATCTGGTGATCCTCACCCGGCAGGAGGACATCAAGACCGTCTTCGGCGGTCCGGTCGAGGTCCTGCACGCCGGCGAGGGCAACGCGATCATGGGCCCCGCGCTGGGCGACCACTCGGTCCTGCTCATCGACGAGGACGAACACCGCCGGGCACGGCGCCTGTTGATGCCCGCGTTCACCGGTGCGGCGCTGCGCGGCTACCAGGACATGGTCGGTGAACTGACCCGGGCCGAGGTCGAACGCTGGCCGGTGGGGCAGCCGTTCAGCGCACACCGGCGGATGCAGGCGCTGACCCTGGAGGTGATCCTCCAGGTGGTGTTCGGCGTCACCGAGGAGGCCCGGCTGGCCAGGATGCGCCCGCTGGTGCGCGGCATCGCGGACATCGGCCCGGTCACCCTGCTGGGCCTGCCCTACCCGGCCCTCCAGCGCTTCGGCCCCTGGCGCCGGCACGTCTCCTTCCAGCGGCAGCTCGACGAGCTGCTCTACGCCGAGATCACCGAGCGGCGCGGCGCCGAGGACCTGCACAGCCGCACCGACGTCCTCTCCCGGCTCCTGCAGGCCGCCCGGGCGGAGGAGGGCGGCGGCTTCACCGACGCCGAGCTGCGGGACCAACTGATCACCTTGCTGCTCGCCGGGCACGAGACCACCGCCACCGGCCTGGCCTGGGCCCTGCACGAACTGGTCCGGCAGCCCGAGCAGTTGGGCCGGGCCCGGCAGGCGGCGGACGAGGGCGACGACGCCTACCTGACCGCGGTCGCCAAGGAGGCGCTGCGGCTCAAGCCGGTGGTGTACGAGGTGGCCAGGCAGCTGACCGAGCCGATGACGGTCGGCGGCTACCGCCTGCCCGCCGGTGCCACCGTGATGCCCGCCATCGGCATGGTCCAGTCGGACCCGGCCTACCACGACCAGCCGGACGTCTTCCGCCCCGAGCGCTTCCTGGAGGACCAGCCGCCCGCGCACACCTGGATCCCGTTCGGCGGGGGTGCCCGCCGCTGCATCGGCGCCGGATTCGCCCTGCTGGAGGCGACCGTCGCGCTGCGCGAGGTGCTGCTGCGGTACGACATCCGGCCGGACCGGCCGCAGCCCGAGGCGCAGAAGGCCCACCATGTCACGCTGGTCCCCGAGCGGGGCGCGCGCCTGGTGGTCACCCGGCGCCGCTGAGAGGGCCCGGGCCGGTCGCGGACGCGGTCGGCCCGGCGGTGCCCCCGGGGAGCACCGCCGGGCCAGGCTCAGCGGGACAGTTCAGCCAGCACGGTCTGCTCCCCCGTCAGGTAGCGCTCCCGGCAGCGGCCGCGCTGGACCTTGCCGGAGGACGTCCGCGGGATCGCGTCCTTGCCCAGCACCACGACCTTGTCCGGGGCGTGGCCCAGCTGTTCCCGCAGCCGCGTCATGACCTGCCTGGCGAGGTCCGCGTGGTCCGCGACGCCCTTGGCCGGCTCCACCGCGACGATCATCCGCTCGGTGTCGGGCAGCGCGAAGGCCGCGCACGCGGGCCGGACGCCGTCGACCTTCGCCGCGACGTGCTCGTAGTCCTCGGGGTAGAGGTTGCGCCCGGCCACGATGATCATGTCCTTGATCCGGCCGCAGACCACCAGGCCCTGCGGTGTGCGGTAGCCGAGATCACCGGTCCGCAGCCAGCCGTCGCGCATGGTCTCGGCGGTCGCCTGCGGGTCCCGCCAGTAGCCCTGCATCAGCGCGGGGCTCCGCACGCAGATCTCACCGACCTCCCGCTCGCCCAGCGGCCGCCCCCGCTCGTCCGTGATCTCGACCAGGACGCCGGGCACCGGGTGGCCGCAGACCGCCAGCGCCCTGGCGTCGGGCGCGTCCGGGGGGACCGGACGTGCGACGCCGCCCGCCTGGAGTTCCTCCCGGGAGACGTGGTCCCAGTGCAGCGGCTCGGTCACCGTCCCCATCGCGACCGCGAGGGTGGCCTCGGCGAGCCCGTACATCGGTGTGACCGCCTCGGGCCTGAGCCCGTGGGCGGCACCGGCCTCGACGAACTTCTCCAGGGTCGCGGCCCGGATCGGCTCCGCGCCGTCGCCGCAGACCTGCAGCCGGGACAGGTCGAGCTCGCGCGGTCGCAGCCGCATGCTGCGGGCGGCCAGACCGTAGGCGAAGTTCGGGGCGACCGTGCTGGTGGCCCGGTAGCGGGAGAGCGCGTCCACCCAGGAGTCCGGCCGGGAGAGGAACGCCTCCGGCGGCTGCAGCACCAGGGTGATCCGGTAGGCCATGGCCGCGAGCGTGGAGATCAGGCCCATGTCGTGGTACAGCGGCAGCCAGCTCACGTGCACGCTGCGGTCGCGCTCCAGCAGCAGCCGCTCGCAGCACACCGCGGCATTGGTGAGCATCTGACGGTGCGTCAGCGCCACCGCGCGCGGCAGGCCGGTGGTGCCCGAGGTGAACTGGAGGTACGCCAGGTCGTCGGGGCCTACCGGGATCGGCTCGGTGGTCTCCTCCCGCTCCGCCGCCAGCCGGCCGCAGGTCAGCACCGGCCGGTCCGCACCGATCCGGTCGGAGACGAAGGCCGCGAAGGCGTCGGCGACCACCACCACGCGGGCGTCCACGTGGTCCAGCCGCCGGTTGATCTCGGCGACGATCTCCGGCAGGTCGGAGATCCGGTGCGGCAGCGGCAGGATCACCGGGACGGCCCCCGCCCGCCACACGCCGAACAGGCTGAGCAGGAACCCCGGCGAGGTGGACGACACCAGTGCCACCCGGTCGCCCTTGCCGACCCCCGCCCTGGCCAGCCCGGCCGCCACCCGGCGGGCCGAGGCTGCCAGCAGCGCGTACGGCAGCGGGGTCTCGCCGAGGTCGCGGTCCACCACGGTGATCCCGCGTGTCGTGCCGGCGGCCCGCTCCAGCGCCTCGGGCACGGTCACCGCGTCGAACAGGTCCTCGGGCCGCGGATGGGCCATGGTCTCTCCTCCCCCGTTCATCCGGCGTCCTTCGCCAGTGCGTGCAGCTCCTCGGTGACCCGGTCGGCGAGCGCCCGCACCGTCGCCTCGGTGTGCAGGTTGCTGCTGTAGGTCCACACCATCCGCAGCTCCCCGCCGGAGGTGAGGGCCATCACGTCGAGCACCCTGGGCCGGGCGCCGAGGCCGCTGCGGTGGTGGCCGAACGACTCGACCACCGGACGGGCGTCGCCGGTGAAGTACTCGCTGACGTCGCCCCAGAAGTTGAACCCGATCTCCGGGGCCGGCACACCGGCCAGCCGCGCCCTGACCTCGGGGTCGGGGTGCAGGTGGCGCAGCACCCCGTACCCGACGCCGCGGTGCGGGACCGCGCGCACCTGGTCCCGGACCTCGGTGAGCCCGCCCGGGCGCAGCAGCACCGGCGACAGGGTGGAGAAGCGCGCGACGGTGCGCGAGGTGTCCAGCGGGTCGAACGCCTGCTGGCGGCCGTGCCCCTCCAGCTCGACCACCAGGTCGGGCCGTCCGGTCCAGGCCGTGACCGCCCGGACCAGCGCGGTGAGCAGCACCTCGCGGACCTCCACGCCGCGCCGGCGCGGGAGCCCGGTGACCAGTGCGGCTGCGGTGTCGCCGGTGATCTCGACGAAGTGGCGTACCGCCGAGGACTGGACGTTGGGTCCCCTTCGGTGGTCGACCGGCAGCGTCGTGGGCGGCAGCTCGGCGATCTCGGTCCAGTACGGCAGTTCGGCGGCGAGCTCCTCGCTCGCCGCATAGGCGTCGAGCTGCCCGATGCACTGGGGCAGCGAGGCGGTCTTGGCCGGCAGGACCGGCCCCTCGCCCCGCTCCAGGGCGAAGTAGGCGGTGCGCAGGTCCTCGTAGAACACCCGCGAGGAGTAGTAGTCCATGACCAGCCAGTGGGCGCTGATCAGCAGCCGGGGGCCGCGGTCCGGACCGAGGTCGAAACAGGTCAGCCGGACGGTCCTGCCGGTGGCCAGGTCGAGACTGCTGTTGCGGCGGTCGACGTGACGGCTGATCGCCTGCTCCAGCTCGCCGTCCGGGACCGTCCGCAGGTCCACCGTCTCGACCCGGGCGGCGTCCTCGGCCACCCGTTCGGGGAACCGGGCGTGCCAGCCCCGGTCGTCCTTCAGGTACTGGGCGCGCAGGCCGTCGTGGTGGCCGAGCACCAGGACGAGGGCCTCCTCGAGCAGGGCGGTATCGAGCGGGCGGTCCAGACGGAAGACCGGCCACATGCCGTTCCAGTGGTCGGCGGCGGTGAACTCCTGCTCGAAGAACCAGCGTTGGCTGGGTGAGAGGCCGACCCGTCCGGTGACCGTCGACTGCGGTGCCGTCGTGGCCGGCAACTCCCTCACCGCCTTGGCCTGTTCGGCGATCGTCGGATGCCCGTAGAAGTCCCTGAGCGTCAGGTGCAACCCGTGCTCGGCGGCCTTGGCCACCGCCCGGACGCCGAGCAGCGAGTCGCCGCCGAGCGAGAAGAAGTCGTCGTGCCGGCCGATCCGCCGGCCGGGCAGCACCGCGGCCCAGGCCCCGGCCAGCACCCGCTCCACCTCGGTCGCGGGCGGCTCGAAGTCGTCGGCGGCGGCGGCCGGTTCGGGCAGCGCGGCACGGTCGAGCTTTCCGTTCGGGCCCAGCGGCAGGGCGTCCAGCGCGACGAAGGCCGAGGGCACCATGTACGAGGGCAGCTTGGCGGCGAGGTGGTCGCGCAGTTCGTCCTCGGCGACGTCGCCGCCGGGCTCGGGGACCACGTAGGCGACCAGCCGCCTGGCGTCCTTGGCCACCACGACCGTCGACCGCACCGCGGGGTGGTGGCCGAGCACGACCTCGATCTCGCCGAGTTCGATCCGGTGGCCGCCGATCTTGACCTGGAAGTCGTCCCGGCCGAGGAACTCGATCGAGCCGTCGGGCCGGTAGCGGCCCAGGTCGCCCGTCCGGTAGAGGCGTTCGCCGGTGCGCGGGTGGGTGAGGAAGCGCTCCGCGGTGCGCTCGGGGTCGGCCCAGTACCCCTCGGCCACGCCGGCACCGCCGATGTACAGCTCACCGGTCACGTGGTCCGGCTTCGCGGCCAGGTCGGCGTCCAGTACGTGGAAGGTCTGGTTCCGCAGCGGCGTGCCGTACGGGATGCTCCGCCACGCCGGGTCCACCTGGTCGATCGGGTGGTGGATCGACCAGATCGCGGCCTCGGTCGCACCGCCGAGGCCGACCAGCGCCGGCCGTCCCGCGGCACCGAGCGCGGACACCCGCCCGGGCAGCGACACGGGGATCCAGTCGCCGCTGAGCAGGGCGAGCCTGAGCGACGCCGGGAACGGGCCGTGCTGCCCCTCGCAGTGCTCCACCAGCAGTTCGAGCAGGGCCGGGACGGTGTTCCACAGCGTCACCCCGTGCTCGTCGGCCAGCTCGGCCCAGCGGCCGGGGTCACGGGACTCACCGGGTGCCGGGAGCACCAGCGCGCCGCCCGCGCCGAGCACCCCGAACACGTCGTAGACCGACAGGTCGAAGTTCAGCGCCGACAGTCCGAGGACCCGGTCCCGCCGGGTGACCGCGAACCGGGTGGTGACGTCGTCCAGCGTGTTCACCGCACTGCGGTGACTGATCATCACGCCCTTGGGCCGTCCGGTCGAGCCCGAGGTGAAGATCACGTACGCGAGGTCCTCCGGAGTGGTGGACGGGGCCTTGACCGGCACGTCCGGCACATCCGGCCACGGCTGCGGGCCGACCACCAGGGCGGTGACGCCCTCGGGCGGCCGCACCCCGGGCTGGGTGAGCACCACCGTGGCGCGGCCCGCCGCGATCAGCTGGGCCGTCCGCTCCGGCGGCAGGCCCGCGTCCACCGGCAGGTAGGCCGCGCCCGAGCGGACCACCCCCAGCACGGCGGCCACCTGCTCCCAGCCCTTGTGCATGACGACGGCGACCAGGGTGTTCGGCGCGGCGCCGAGTCCGCGCAGCCGGTGGGCGATCTGGTTGGCCCTGCGGTCGAGTTCGCGGTAGCCCAGGGTGCGCTCCGCGGTGATCACGGCCGGGGCGTCGCCGCGGGCGGCGACCTGGCGGTCGAACGCGGTGTGGATGAGCTCCTGCGGGAACGCGCCCCGGGTGGCGTTCACCGCCGCCCGGACGTCGAGCTGACGCCGCGGCGGAGCGGCGGGAGCCGGGGCGTCCTGCTCGGCGATCCGCTCCAGCAGGTCGAGGTAGGCGGCGAACATGTCGTCGAGCACGCCGTCGGGGAACATCTCCGCGACGGCGTCCCAGCTGACCACCAGGTCGCTGCCGACCACCATCACCTGGTTGTCCAGGTAGACCTGGGGCGTCTGGGAGACGGCGTAGCCGGTCCGGAACACCACGCCCTCGAGCGCGCCGAAGCTGTCCTGCTCGCGCAGCAGGCTGGTGAACACCACGGGCATCCTGGCCTGGACGCCGTCCCGGCGGCGGGCCAGCTCGCGCTGCACCTCGACGCCGCCGAACCGGGCGTGCCGCAGGTCCTCCCGCAGCTGCGCCTGGATCCGGACGGCCGCGGTGGAGAGGTCCTGCCGCCCGCTCAGGTCGCACTCCAACAGGATGGTGCTGGTGAAGTCGCCGATCAGCCGGTGGATGTCCTGGTGCCACCTGGGCCGCTCGGCGAGCGTCAGGTTGACGGTGAACCGGGCCGTCTTGCTCCACGTCCTGAGCACGTCCGCGTAGGCGGTGCAGAGCAGCACCGACGGTGTGACGCCGAGGGCGCCCGCGCGGTCCCGCAGCCGCCGCCAGGTGTGGCCCGGCACCCGGTGCTGCCGGCGGACGAAGACGGGTGCGCCGCCGTGCGCCGGGGGCTGCACGGGGAGTTCGGGGGCCGGGGGCAGCGAGTCCACCCGCGCCAGCCAGTACTCGCGCGCCTGCTCGTAGCCGGGCGCCCGCCGCTGCTCGGCGACGCCCTCCAGGTAGTCCCGGAAGGTCACCTCCGGGGCCGGGCCGAGCGATCCCGGGTCCAGGACCAGCCGGATCCACTCGGTCAGCAGCAGTTGGAGGCTGCCCGCGTCGACGAACAGCAGGTCGATGCTGACGTGCAGCCGCAGCCGGTCGCCGGGCAGTTCGTGGGTGCGGATCTCGTAGAGCGGCCAGGTGTGCGGGTCGAAGACCTGGCCCGCCAGCTCCTCGCGGGTCTCCTCGAGCCGACATCGGCCGTCGGGTTCGGGGAGGTCACGCAGGTCCGCGTGCCGGAAGCGGTAGTACGGGGTCTCGGACAGCACGCGCTGGCGGCCGTCGGGCAGCACCACGGCCCGCAGCATGTCGTGACGGCCGATCAGCCGGTTGAACGCCTCCTCGGCCTGCTCGACCCGGCCCGCGAACAGGTCGATCTCCAGGTAGAAGTGGGCGGACCGGCCGCCCAGGTCGAAGCCCCGGCTGCCCAGCCAGTACGCCTGCTGCACGGCGGTGAGCGGGAACGGCTCGAACCGCCGCTCCGGCGCCGGGAGCACGACGGGCGCGGCACCCTCGGCCGGGGCGAGGTTGCGCAGCGCGTCGGCCACCATGCCCAGCGTGCAGGTGCCGAAGAACAGTTCCAGCGGGACGTCCACGCCGAATTCCGCGTCGATCGCGGACTTGAACTCGGTGGCGTCCAGTGATTCCAGGAAGAGCGGGTCGTCCGACTCCAGATCGCGGTCGAACTCGTCGTTCACCTCGGCGAGCAGGACCCCGAGGCGGACGACGTCCCCGGCCGTTTCGGATATCTGCCCAGCCGCGTGCGCAGCCATGAATTTCCCCCGATCCGGCCTTTTGGCCAGAATGTCCGGCGAATTACTGTGGATGGTGAAGATCGGAATTACGGCGGGCGTCGGCGACCGTGCGCAGATAACCGTAGACGCCCGTGTTCCTGGCCACCCAGGAGGTCAGGCGGGGCGAGACGGCACTGACGACGTCCGCGATCCGCTCCATGACCGGTGAGACGGTGATCTCGACCCGGTTCTTCCTGATGCAGGTGAGCACCGCGAGCGCCACCTGCTGCGGCGTCACCTGACCGAGCATCGGCGGACGGCGGCCGCCCTGCCAGGCCGCGGAGATCCCCACGTCGGCGATCAGGGTCGGGTAGACCGCGGAGACGCCCACGCCCGTGCCGCGCAGCTCCTCGCGCAGCGACCAGGTGAAGCCCACCAGGCCGTGCTTGGCCGAGGAGTTGATCGTGCCGTACGGGTAGGCGGTGCGGCCGGCCACCGAGCCGATGTTGACGATGTGGCCGCGCCCGGCCGCCAGCAGGTGCGGCAGCACCAGCCTGGTCAGCGCCTCGGTGCCGAACAGGTTGACCAGGATGACCTTCCTGATCTCCTCGACCGTGGCGTCCTGGAACCGGGTGATGTGCTCCAGACCGGCGTTGTTGACCAGCAGCGAGGGCGCCCCGAGTTCACGGCGGACCGTGTCGACGATGCGCCGCTGATCGTCTTCGTCGGAGATGTCGGCGGCCACCACGAGTGGTTCACAGCCGTACCGCCCGAGGCGTTTCGCGGTCTCCCGCAGGCCGTCCTCGGATCTGGCCACGATCGCCAGCCGGACACCCTCCATCGCCAGCCGCTCGGCGATGAAAGGACCGACCCCACGCGACGCACCGGTGACAATTCCGACGGCGCCCTTGAGATCTTGCACGTCGTAACCCCCGTTCGACGAATCAATGAATTGTAACCGGGCTGTGTCGATATTCCGGTTGAGATTCAGGTCACAGCCCCAGGTCAACGGCCGGACCCCGGCCGGAAACCGCCCGGTGCGGACCGGCCGACGGACCGGCCGGCACCGTCAGAGCGCCGGACCGCGCCCGGCCGCCGCGGGCACCGCCGCCGGCCGACCGCCCGTCAGCAGGTGGACCGCCACCGCCACCAGGCAGAAGCCGGCCCCGACGTACGGGACCGTGCCGACCCCGATGCCGTCGAGCACGGCGCCGCCGACCACCCCGGACAGGCCGATCCCCAGGTACAGCGCCGACGCGTTGAGCGAGAGCAGCAGGCCGCTCGCGCTCGGCGAGAGCTCGATCAGCCGCCGCTGCACCGGCGGGTTGAACGCCCAGCTGGACACGCCCCACAGGAACAGCGCGACCCCGGCGACCAGGGCACTGCCCGCCAGCGACAGCAGCACCAGGGTCAGCACGTTCCCGACGACCGCCACCGCGAGCGGCGTCCGGTAGCCGTACCGGTCGGCGGCGATGCCACCGGCCACGTTGCCGATCGCGCCGCCGAGACCGTAGCCGAACAGCAGCAGGCTCAGCAGACCGCCCGTGACACCGGCCGAGGAGGAGAGCACCGGGGCGACGTAGGTGTAGACGGTGAACACCCCGAGACTGGCCGCCAGCGTGATCCCGAGGACGGGCAGCACCCGGCGGTCCCCGGCCACCGCGAACCGCTGACGCAGCGTCACCCGCTGCGGCGCGGCGACCGCGGGCACCGCCGCTGCCACCGCCACCGTCGCGACCGCGCAGAGCGCCGCGACCAGCCAGAAGACCCCCCGGTAGCCGAGCGGGCCGACCAGCAGGGTTCCGGCGGGCACGCCGACGATGGTGGCGATCGTCAGGCCGCCGAACACCAGCGCCACCGCCCGCGCCCGGCGCTCGGGACCGCTCAGCTCGGCGGCGACGGCCGTGGCCGCCGGCGTGAACGCCGCGGCGCCCACGGCGGTGACGATCCTCGCGCCCAGCAGGATGCCGAAACTCGGCGCCAGCGCGGCCAGCGCGTTGCCGAGCACCGCCACCAGCAGCGCGGCGACGATCAGCGGACGCCGCCCCCACCGGCTGGTCGCCACCGCCAGCAGCGGCGAACCGACGGCGTACGCCACCGCGAAGGACGTGGTCAGCAGGCCCGCCGTGGACACCGGAACGGACAGCTCACCGCTCAGCTGCGGCAGCACGCCCGTGACGATGTACCCGCTGGTGCCGACCGCGAAGGCGCCCAGCGCGAGTGTCGAGATCCTGCCGAACACAGGACTCCCCCTTGTGTGTCGTGTCCTGGCGGGTGCCGAGCGGCGTCGGCCGTGCGGCACCCGCGGACGGTGCATGACCCGGACGCGCGGCCCGGACGTACGAATCCGGCGTACGGCTCAGGCGTTCGCCGGGATGTCGGTGCCGGCCCCGCGCTTGCGGGTCCGCACCGAGTCCGGCCGGTGCTCCGGCAGCGACCGCTCCTCGGCGCCCTCGACCACGAATCCGGCGTCCGCGATCATCTGCAGGTCGACGTGACCCTCCTGCCCCTCGCTGGTCAGGTAGTCGCCGAGGAAGATCGAGTTGGCCAGGTGCAGCCCGAGCGGCTGCAGGCTGCGCAGGTGGATCTCCCGGCCGCCCGCGATCCGGACCTCGACGTCGGGGAAGACGAACCGCACCATCGCCAGGATCCGCAGACAGCGCTGCGGGGTGAGGGACCACCGGCCCTCCAGCGGCGTACCGCTGAACGGGATCAGGAAGTTGACCGGGACGGAGTCCGTGTCGATCCCGCGCAGTGCGAAGGCGAGCTCGACCAGGTCCTCGTCGGTCTCCCCCATGCCGGCGATGAAACCGGAACACGGCGAGAGACCGGCCGCCTTGGCCTGTTCGACGGTGGAGACCCGGTCGGTGTACTCGTGCGTCGTGCAGATGTCCGCGTACCTACTGCCCGCGGTGTTGAGGTTGTGGCTGTACGCGTCGGCGCCGGCGTCGCGGATCTTCTCGGCCTGCCCCTCGGACAACAGCCCGAAGCACGCGCAGACTTCGACCTCGGGGTAGCTCTCCTTGATGGCCGAGATCGTCCGGCCCACCCGGTCGATGTCACCGTCCGTCGGGCCCCGGCCGCTGCCGACCAGGCAGACCCGCTTGGCGCCGTTGGCCACCCCGCCCGCGGCGGCGGCCACGGCGGCCTCCGGTTTGAGCCAGGTGTACTTCAGGATGTCGGCCGTGGAACCGACCCGCTGCGAACAGTAGGTGCAGTCCTCCGGGCACAGACCGCTCTTGAGATTGACCAGGTAGTTGATCTTCACCCGATTGCCGAAGAAGTGCCGCCGGACCCGGGATGCCGCGGTCACCAGTTCCAGTAGTTCGTCGTCACGACCGGCGAGCACCGCGAGTGCCTCGTCCCTGGTCAGTAGCTCCCGCCGAAGCGCTTTGTCCGCCAACCTGTCGTACAAGTCCATGACGCCGATGATGTCATGTCCGGCGCCAACAGGCGGTCAAGAACTGCCACATTTGACGCCGATGTGACGGATCGTCAACTCATCGGCCCACCAGGCGCACCGGTTGCACGCTACGCCTCGCCGCGGGCACTCTCCAGCCGTCTTCGAGCACCGGTCCGGTGATCCCACTCACACGGTACGACGGGGACGGCGGCCACGGTGGCGGTCCGGCCGACGGCCGTGGTGGAGTGGGTCCCGGCGGCCGCGGTGGAGTGGGTGCTGCGGCCCCGGTGCGCCGTCCGGCTCCGCCCGCCGATCGAGAGCAGGAGATCATGACCGTTGCCAGCGGATTCCTCTCGCACGCCACGACCTCACCCGACCGCACCGCTCTCGTCCTCGGCCGGAGACCGCAACAGCACTGGAGCTACCGGGAGTTGCTCCGTGGCGCCACCTCCGTGGCCACCGCACTGTGCGCCGAGTTCGGCCGGGCACCGGAGCCCGGGGTGCGGATCGCCCTGTTGCTGGAGAGCGGCCGGGAGTTCCTGGAGGTCTTCTACGGTGCGGCGCTCGCCGGGATTCCGGTGATGGTGCTGGACCCGGCCTGGAGCTCCGCCGAACTGTCGTCGATCCTCAGGGACGCACCACCGGCACGACTGTTCCGCACGGCCGGCCCGGAGCCGACCGGATGGCAGCTGCCCCCGGCCACCGTGACCGAGGTGCCCGGGCCGGGCTACCCGGACCGGCTGCACGGCCGACCGCCCCTCCCGCCGGCCGGGTTCCCCGGTGTCCCGGAGAGTGCGCCGTTCTACGTCGCGTTCACCTCGGGGAGCAGCGGAAGGCCCAAGGGGGCGGTCCGCTCGCACCGCTCCTGGCTGCGCACCTTCGAACGGACCACGTCCGAGTTCGGCATCGACGCCACCGACCGCATCCTGCTGCCGGGTTCGCTCACCCGCTCGCACTTCCTGTACGGGGCGGTGCACGGTCTGCACGTCGGCGCCACGGTCCACCTGCCGCCGGAGCCCGATCCCGCCACGGTCTTCGAGCAGCTCGACCGGTACGCCGTCACCCGGCTCTACCTGGTGCCCACGATGTTCGAGTCACTGCTCGGGTACGCCCGGCAGCACCCGGACCGCTCCTTCCCGCAGGTCCGCACACTGCTGTCGGCCGGGGCCAAGTGGCCGCCGATCCGCCGGGCGCAGGCCGGGGCGCTGTTCCCGAACGCCGACGCCGTGGAGTTCTACGGTGCGACCGAACTGAGCCTGGTGTCGGTGCTGCACGGCAACGGTGACGGCCCCCCGGAGTCGGTGGGCAGGCCGGTGGACGGTGTCGAGCTGTCGCTGCGGACGCCGGCGGGCACGGAGGTCGGGGTGAACGAGATCGGCCGGGTCCACGTCCGCAGCGACATGCTGTTCACCGGGTACCTGTCGGCCCGGGACGGCGGCGCCCCGGACCGGGACGGCTGGTTCACCGTCGGCGACATCGGCCGGCTCGACGAGCAGGGCTGCCTGCACCTGGTCGGCCGGGAGGCGGGCCTGCTGACCAGCGGCGGCCGCTACGTGTATCCGGAGGAGGTCGAGGCGGCCCTGCTCCGGCTGGCGGAGATCGCCGAGGTCGCCGTGGTCGGCCTGCCCGACGAGCAGTGGGGCGAGCTGGTGTGCGCGGTGGTCCGGTGGCGCGGCCGCGCGTCGCTGAGCCTGGACCAGGTGCGCGAGGGCGCCGCCGCGCACCTGTCGCCGCAGAAGTGCCCCCAACGGGTGTTCGCGGCGGACGAGTTGCCGTACACCGCCGGCGGGAAGATCGACCGCCGGAAGGTGCGGAGCATCCTGCTGGACGGCCGCCGGGGTGTGTGCGAGGTGCCGTGAAGCGGCACGGCAGCGGCAGGCCGGACCTGATCTCCGTGGCGTTGCGCGGCATCCGCTCCGACAGGCGTCCGACCGCGTCGATCGGGTTGTCCGGTAGGAATGCCTCCGGATCGAATCGCCGTATCGGTTCACCGGCCGCAATCCCGTTTCCGGCTCATGGTGCGGGGCACGGAGAGGTGCGCTCGGGCGAATGCGGCATCAAAGGAGAAGAGGTCGAGTGGGAAACCCCTCAAGAGATCCCGCTCCGTCAGCGGACCTGCTGCACAGCCCGCCACTCCGGTCGACGGCATCGAGCCCGACGTGATCACGCCGAACGGCCGACGGTGACGGAACGCAGCCGAACTGGGCGGGCCCCTTCCCGTGCGTGCCCCACGGGGTGTCGGCGGGCACGGCCGAGCCGTCCGACGTCGATTCGGCGCACGTCGGACGGCTCGGTCGGTCAATTCCTCACGTCACTTCCGGGCGTTGTCGGCCGGGTTGGCGGAGGTGGCACCGAGCTGCTTGGCCTGGGCGATCGCAGCGGCGGACGGCGCGGTCCGGGTGAACACGTCGTGGCCGACCAGGGTGGACTGCCACTCGTTGGCCGCGGTGGTGCCGGAGGTCAGCAGCCACTGGGTGTCGATCCGCTCCTGGGCGCCGCCGAAGTACTGGCCGCTCCAGGTGGTGGCCGAGTGGGCGTCACGGAAGTCGTTGCGCCACGCAACCGACCAGCCCAGGGCGGTGCCGCTGCCATCGGTGGCGGGGGCGCTGTCGAAGCGGCCGGTCAGCGCGTAGGTGTTCTGGGCGTTGCCGACGGCCGAGTTGTAGGTACCGGTCAGCCCGCCGTCCGCAGAGGCGGTCACCACCAGGGTCGAGCCCAGCTCGTTGTACCAGGTGCCGGTGATGCCGGAGGTGCTCCGGTGGTCCGGCCCCGCGCCGGCGCCCTGGGGCTCCGCCGAAGCGCTGGCAGAAATGGTCACGGCGGTCAGCAGGAGGGCAGGAGCGGCGATCAGAATCTTGCGCTTGTGAGACATGCATACTCTCCAGTCGGATGCTGTCGAGTCCCGGAAGGCGCACATGTTCCGTGCGGCGAATCCGCAGGCTCATTACATAAGGTGTTTGACCTCGAAGGTTCCCGGTCTCGACCACCCACCGAGCGCGGTGTTCGATGGCCGGCCGGTCCAGCGGAAAGCACCACGGATCCCGCGACGGCCGAGGGTTGATCACGTCCTCGCCCTGCGTGTCGAATGGGCGCTCCTGGTAAAGAAGAGTACCCCTGTTCTGACTGCGTGTCAGGGGCGTTTCAAGACAGCACCCGGGAATGCGACGGGTCCGCCGCCAACGTACGGTCCGCCGTGGTTCGCGACCCGCGGGGTTCGGCACCGGACGTCGACGGGACGGTCCGTCAACATCGGCGCAGCACAAGGACGGTGCCCCGTGGCGTTCAGGCAGCAGGATCCTGGAGGTGCCGGAACGCCCCGGAGTGCCGGCCGGCGCTCCCGACATCCGTCCCGTGGCTGCCTCGGCAGCCAAGTCGCCCTGGCCGGAGGCAGGTTGGCCGTGGTGCGGCGGGCGCCGACGGCAGCCGCACCGTTCAGCACCACCGCCGGTCCGACGTACCGGTGGCGGCACCTGTGCCCGTGCCCGTGCCGGTGGCGGTACCTGCACCTGCGCCTGCACCACTGGCAGCGAGGGTGCGGACGTGCTCCGGCAGGAGGCAGGCCCGGCGGGCCAGCAGCTCGGCGAAGGCCGTGGTGAGCGGGTCGGGCCTGGTCCGGGTGTAGGCGGTGAGGGTACGGCGCACCGGCGGGTCGGGCGGGAGGACGAGGCCGTCGAACCGGGGCGGGATGATGTTGGCCGGCACGAGGGCCGGGCCCAGCCCCGCTGCGGCCAGCAGCGGTACGGCGGAGGTCTGCTCCGCTCTGATCGCCACCTGCGGCCGGAACCCGGCCTCCAGGCAGACCCGGTCGAGGAGGTCGGCGAGCCCGTTCCCCGGGGCGTAGTGCACCCAGTCCCGGTCGGCCAGCGCGGCGAGCGCGACGCGGTCCGCGGCCCGGCCGCCTTCACCCCCGCCCCCGCCCGCACCGCCGACCCGACCGGCCCTGCCGGCCCCACCAGCCCCACCGGCCCCGCCCGCTGACGGATCGTCCATCGGCAGCACGAGCACGAACTCCTCCACCCCGAGGTCGCGGACCGGCCCCTCCCACCCGTTCGGGGTCGGGCCGACGGCGAGGTCCGCCTGCCCGGCGGCCATCGCGGCCTGGAGCTCCGCCGCGTGCGGGTACTCGCGCAGGCGGATGCGCACGCCCGGGTGCTGCTCGTGCCAGGCGCGCAGGACCGACGGGAGGATGCCGAGGCTGATCGAGTAGACGGTGGCCACCTCCAGCTCCCCGCCGTCCAGCCCCGAGGCGCGGCGGGCCGCCGCATGCAGGCGCTCGGCCTCGGCCAGGGCGGCGCGGGCGTGCGGAATCACCGCGCGCCCCATGGGAGTGAGCCGGATCGAACGCGGCAGGCGCTCCAGCAGCGGACCGCCCACCGAGCGCTCCAGCGCCCGGATCTGGTGCGAGAGCGCGGGCTGGGTGACGTGCAGCAGCTCGGCGGCGCGGGTGAAGGAACCGGTGTCGACCACGGTGGCCAGGTATTCGAGCTGCCTCAGCGTTGCCATGAACGGATTTTATCGCTGGGGTGAGACACAAGCCTTGGACTCATGACGGACCCCGACGAGAGGGTGGTGACGTGGCCGCCACGCACCGGACGGGGCGGCCGGCACCCCTTCCTTCACCTGTCCAGGAGCCCCCATGACCGCCTCCCCCGCCCTCCAGGCTTCTCCCACCGTCCAAGCCCCGCCCGCCCTCGCAGGCCGTCGGCTCGTCGTGGTCGGCGCCGGGTCCCGTACCGGCCGGCTGCTCGCCCGTGCCGCCTCGGCCGCCGGCGCCGAGCTGGTGCTGGCCGGTCCCGACCCGCGCAAGCTGGAATGGACCGCCGGCGAGCTGGCCGGCCCCGCCCAGGTGGTCCCGGTGGACCTCGCCGACGAGGAGTCGATCGCCCGGCTCGCCACCCGGGTCGGCCGCTTCGACCACCTGGTCTCCACCGCCGCGATGCCGGCCAATGGACCGCTGGCCGAGCTCGAACTCGCCGCCGTGCAGCGGGCGTTCGCAGCGAAGGTGACCGGCCCGCTGCTGCTGGCCAAGCACCTGGCCGGACAGGCCGACCCGGCCGGCTCGTTCACCTTCTTCTCCGGTGTGGCCGCCTGGCGGCCCGCGCCCTCGCGGACCGTGATGGCCACCACCAACGGGGCGCTGGCGTTCCTGGTCCAGGCACTCGCCGTGGAGATCGCGCCGGTCCGGGTGAACGCCGTCTCACCGGGCATCGTCGACACCGGCTCCTGGGACGGACTCGGCGCGGACAAGGAGGCGTTCCTGCGCGGTGTGGCCGAGCGCAACCCGGCCCGACGCGTCGGCACCCCCGAGGACCTGATCCAGGCGGTGCTCTACGCCATCGGGAACCCGTACGTCACCGGCACCGTGCTGCACGTCGACGGCGGCGGCCGACTCGTCTGAACCGCCCTCCCCGCCCGACCGCCCGACCGCCCGACCGCCCGACCGGGCACCACCGTGCCCATCTGGAGCAACCACCATGCAACTCCGCACACCGGCCCGCACACTCGCGGCCCGCGCTCTCTCCGCCCGCACACTCGTCGCCTGTGCGGTCGCCGTCTGCCTCGGCGGCGGGACCGTCGCGGTCGCGGCCGACCGGCCGACCGCCTCCGCCGCCGTCTCCTCCAGCACCTCCACCTCCACCACCACCGCCCTCGCCGCCCCCGACGGCCACCGCCAGGACGGTCCGCACTCCTGGCCCTGGCAGCTGGTCGACCGCGCTCCCGGGCTGGTACGGCCCAGGTCGCTCACCGTCGACCGCTCGCTCGGCGAACGCCGGGCGGCGCTGGAGGTCCGGCTCGCCCAACAGCTCTACACGTTCTGGGACACCGGGAAGCAGCAGTACCTCGACGCCGCCGTCGGCCCGGACTTCCGCGACAACACCCTGCCCGCAGGCCGCCCGCAGGGGCCGTCCGGTCCGGTCTTCGCCTCGAAGCACTTCCGCGCCGCCGTCCCCGACCTGACCTGCGAGCTCTCCGACCTCCTGGTGACCGGTGACAAGCTCACGGCCCGTCTGGTGTTCCGGGGCCACTTCACCGGCACGTTCGAGGGCGTGCGGGGCAGCGGCCAGCGGGTGGAGTTCAACGCCATCGACATCCAGCACGTCGGCACCGGCCGCATCACCGAGGACTGGCACATCGAGGACAACCAGACCCTGCTCACCCAGCTCGGCGTTCCCGCAGCCCGCTGACCGGCCCCGGGGATGGCAGGCTGGCCGGGAACACCGGGGCCGGACCGGCAGTTGTCCGCTCCGGCGAACACCTACCTACCGAAGGGACACCCCCGTGAGCCTGTACGACATCCCGCTGAACACCCTGTCCGGCCGGCCCGCCTCACTGGCCGACCACAAGGGCAAGGCCCTACTGCTGGTCAACGTCGCGTCGAAGTGCGGTCTGACGCCGCAGTACGCGGGTCTGGAGCAGCTGCAGCAGCGCTACGCCGAGCGCGGGTTCACCGTGCTCGGGTTCCCGTGCAACCAGTTCCTGGGCCAGGAGCCGGGCAGCGCCGAGGAGATCCAGACCTTCTGCTCGACCACCTACGGCGTGTCCTTCCCGCTCTTCGAGAAGATCGAGGTCAACGGGGACGACCGGCACCCGCTGTACGCCGAGCTCACCAAGGCGGCCGACGCCGAGGGCGAGGCCGGGGACATCACCTGGAACTTCGAGAAGTTCCTGCTCGCTCCCGACGGCACCGTGGTGGGCCGCTTCCGCCCGCGCACCGAGCCCGAGTCGGCCGAGCTGATCGCCGCGATCGAGGCGCACCTGCCGTCCTGACCTCTCGTCCGCACGCCCGTACGCCCCGGCCCGGAGCCAGTCTCCGGGCCGGGGCGCGCCGTTGGGAGTACCTCCGGGCGTGTCCTCGGGCCTGGCCGTCGGGACCGGGTCGCCGCAGGACGGGGATCATGTACTGTTTCCCGTGTCCACGAGTGGACAACAGTTGACGAGTCGAGGAGGTGGGACCAATCACCGCTGTATCAGGTCGGGTGCTCCCCCCTCACGACCGTGCGGTCCCTCCGGCATAGCTGGCGACCGCGGGAGTGCCCACAGGCTTCCCGAAAGGTTCCCGTGCCGGTCTTCTCGTCATCCCTCCTTCGCTCCACCATCGTCACCAGGCTGCGCGCCGCCGGCTGTGTCTTCGCCGAGGACGAGGCGCGGCTGATCATCTCCACCGCCCGCACACCGGCCGAGCTCGCCGGCATGGTGGACCGCCGGGTCACCGGTCTGCCCCTCGAACACGTCCTGGGCTGGGCCGAGTTCTGCGGCCTGCGGGTCCGTGTCGACCCCGGGGTCTTCGTCCCCCGCCGCCGGACCGAGTTCCTGGCCCGGCAGGCCGCCGCGCTGGCCGGGCCGGGTGCCGTGGTGGTCGACCTCTGCTGCGGTTCGGGCGCGGTGGGTGCCGCCCTGCTCTCGTCCCTGGACGGGATCGAGCTGCACGCCTCCGACATCGAGCCCCCCGCCGTGCGGTGCGCCCGTCGCAACATCACCGCGGCCAACGCCCGGGTGTACGAGGGCGACCTCTACGACCCGCTGCCGGACACGCTCCGGGGGCGCGTCGACGTCCTGATCGCCAACGCGCCGTACGTACCCACCGACGAGATCAGGTTCCTGCCGCCGGAGGCGCGTGACCACGAGCCGCTGGTGACGCTCGACGGCGGCGCGGACGGCCTCGACATCCAGCGCCGGGTGGCCGCGGAGGCCGTCCGCTGGCTGGCCCCCGGCGGCCACCTGCTGATCGAGACGAGCGAGCGGCAGGTCCCGCGGACCGCGGCGGCCTGCACCGCCGGCGGCCTCACCGTACGGGTGGCCGGCTGCGACGACCTGGACGCCACCGTCGTCATCGGGACCAGGCCCGCACCGGCCCGCACCGGCGCCGGCCGGGCACCCCGAACGGCCTGCTGAGGCTGCACCCGGACGGCGCCGAGAGCTGGACGCCCTGCAGGCGCATCCGGACGGTACCGGGACGACGGCCCGACTGCTCCGGGAACGGCCGGCTCGGCTGCAGACCCAGCTCGACACCGACGAGGTCCAACTGGAGGCGGGGCGCGAGGAGTTCCAGGCCGATTGCCCGGGCCAACCCGTCCCGTGGGACCGCCCGCCGCCCGCCTCCGCCGGGCCGTGGGACTGCCCGCCGCCCGCCTCCGCCGTCCCGTGGGAGCACCTGCGTCCCGGCGGGGGCGCCCGGCGGCCTCAGACGTCCGCCGGGCGGCGGGGCTCGGCGCGGGCGCTCCAGCGGCCGTCCACCCGGCTGATCCGGATCGGGTGGCCGAAGCAAGCACTGATCAGCTCGGTGGTCATCACCTGGTCCACCGGACCGGACGCCACGCACTCGCCCTCGCGCAGCAGCAGGGCGTGCGTGGTGGTCTCCGGGAGTTCCTCCAGGTGATGGGTGACCAGCACGGTGGCGAGCTCGGGGTGCTGGGAGCGGAGCAGGTCCAGGCTGCCGAGCAGGAGTTCGCGGGCGGTGAGGTCGAGTCCGGTGGCGGGCTCGTCGAGCAGGAGCAGCCCGGGCCTGGGCATCAGGGCGCGGGCGATCAGGACACGGCCGCGTTCGCCCTGCGAGAGCGCGGTCCAGGGCGAGCCGGCGATCCTGGCCAGGCCCATGGTGTCCATCAGCCGCTCGGCGTGGGCGCTCTGCTCGGCGGTGGGCTGCCAGCGGGGTTCGGGCTCGATGCTGTTGGTGAGGCCGGTGAGCACCACCTCGCGAACGCTGCGCGGGGTGCGCAGCGGGTGCCGTGGATTGACGTGCCCGAGGTGGGTGCGCAGCGACCGGATGTCCACCGTTCCCAACCGTCTGCCGAGGACGTGGACTTCGCCGTGGGTGGGGTGGGAGACCGCGCCCAGCAGGCCGAGCAGGGTGCTCTTGCCCGCCCCGTTGGCGCCGAGCAGGGCCCAGTGCTGGCCCGGTTCGACCGTCAGCGAGATCGATCGCAGCAGGTAGCGGCCGTCGCGTACGACGTCCACCTCACGGGTGCGCAGCAGCGGTCCCCCGGGCGGTGGTTCGACGCGCGCCATGCCGGTCCTCCTCGGTACGAACGATCGTGCGCCAGGCTAACAGCGCGGCCGTCCCGGCGGCCGGACCGTCCATCCGGCGGTCACGGGCCCGGCCGTCCCCGAGCGGTCACCGGTCCGGGGCCGGCCCGGCGGCCGGGCCGCTACCACCCGTACCGTCCCGAAGCGGTGACAGGTGTGCAACTACTCCGTACCCGGGGAGGATCACTCAGCCGATCTGGCCGCACACTGTCAGTGGGGATGGGGAGGATCCGATCGGTCCACCGAAAGGGAGGGAACGAGCAATGGCCAGGGAGACAGATGCGCCCGGGGAGGCGCAGGCCGTCCACCAGCTGTTCGAGGAGCACGCCCGGCGGACGCCCGAGGCGGTCGCCGTGATCTGCGGCACCGAGCGGCTCACCTACGCGGAGCTGGATGCCGGGGCGGAGCGACTGGCCCGTCGGCTGGCCGAACTTGGTCTCGGCCCCGGCGGCCTGGCGGCGGTCGCACTCGGTCGCGGCCCCGGGCTGCTGACGGCGCTGCTGGCGGTGCTCAAGTCGGGTGCCGCGTACGTCCCGTTGGAGCCGACGGGCCCCGACCCCACCGTCCGCCACGTACTCTCGGAGGCGGACCCGCTGGTGCTGGTCACCGAGGAGGCGTACCGGGTCAGGCTCACGGACGCGAGCAGCCGCACCGTGCTGTGCGTGGACACCTCCGCCGCCTCGATCGCCGCCCAGCCGGCGACCCCGCTCGGCGTCCGGGTCCAACCGTCCGACCTGGCCTGCGTGTTCTACACCTCGGGCTCCACCGGGACGCCCAAGGGGGCGCTGATCGAGCACCGCAACCTGCTGCACGCGTACCGGGGCTGGCAGTCGGTCTACCGGCTCTCCGCCACCGACCGGTTCCTGCAGACGGCAACGCTGGAGTTCGACGTCTTCACCGCCGACTGGATCCGGGCGCTGGGCAGCGGCGGCACGCTGGTGATGGCCCGGCGGAACTTCACCCTGGACCGCACGGCGGAGATCTCCGAGCTGCACGAGCTGGTGCTGCGCGAGGGGGTGACGGTGATGGAGACCAACGTCCACACGCTCAGGCGCCTGTTCGCCCATCTCCGGCCGCGCGGGCTGGAGTTGGGTGAGGTCCGGCTGCTCTCGGTGGGCGCGGAGAAGTGGTACCTGGACGAGCAGCTGCGCCTCCAGCGCTACCTCGGCCCCGGGGTCCGCCACGTCAACGTGTACGGCGTCGCCGAGGCGGCCGTCGACAGCACGTACTTCGACAGCTCGACGCTGACCGAGGCCCCGGAGCAGGCCGAGCTGATCTCGCTGATCGGACGGCCGTTCCCGGGCACCCGGGTCCACCTGCTGGATCCGGCCGGGCGGCCGGTGCCGCAGGGGCAGCCGGGCGAGATCTGCCTCGCCGGCCCCGGCGTCGGCCGCGGCTACCTCAACCGGCCCGATCTCACCGCGGCCCGCTTCCGCTCCACCGACCTCGACCAGGACGGCCGGGTCTACCGCACCGGCGACATCGGACGGCTGCGTGCCGACGGCCGCCTGGAGTACCTGGGCCGGGACGCCGACGGGCCGGCCGCGGGCGAGGCCGGCACCGTCACCGAGCTCGCCGAGGTCGCCGAGGTCGAGGCGGTCCTGCGCGGCCACCCGGGTGTCCGGGAGAGCGCGGTCGCCCGGATCCGGACGGCGTCGGACCAACCCCGGCTCGTCGCCTACGTGGTGACCGCCGCTCCGGCCCGGGATGCCGCAGCCGGCTCCCCGGCGGACGGCACGGACGCGGACGGCGTGGCCGAGGGCTGGGCCCTACGCGCGTACCTCGCCGAGCGGCTGCCGGACCGGCTGATACCGGACGCGGTGGTGCCGCTGCCCACCCTGCCGCGCACCCGGGCGGGCAAGCTGGACCGCCGCAGCCTGCCGCTGCCGGCCCCGCGCGGCCACGCCGCCGCACCCGGGTCACGACCGGCCCCCGCCGCCCGTCGGGGCTCGGCCAAGGCCGGGGCGCGCCCGCTCGGCAGCGCCAAGGCGGGCTACGGGCCGGTCCGCGCCGCGCGCGGCGAGACCTCGTCCGACCTGGGGACGGCGGGCGCGCTGATCACGCTGTTCGTCGCCTCCCTGGCCTTCGCCGGCACCGATCTCTTCTGGCCGGGCTCGACCGATCTCTCCGCCGTACCGTCGCCCTGGGCCCTGCTCTTCGAACTGCTCTACATCGCCGAGTGGTTGGGGTTCGGCGCGGGCGTGGCCTTCCTCGTCCTCGGCCGACCGGTCCTGGAGCGCCAGCAGCCAGCCCGGCCGCCACTGCTGACCACCTCGACGCTCCTCGCCGTCGCCTGGCTGCTGATCGCCTGGTGGCCGCAGGACAACTGGTACCGCACCAGCCGCGCCACCGACTGGCCGCGTCAGGCCGCCCTGGTCTACGGCTTCAACGTGACCCTGATCATCGCCGCCCTGGTCGTCGTACGGTTCTTCGCCTGGAAGCCGCCGAAGTCCGCCGGTACCTCCACGGGCACCCGCTGAGCGGCCGGAGGCGGGGCGGGACGGTGTCCGGCCGGCCATCGGCCGCGGAGCCGGAGCCGGCGACCGGCCGGGCACGGCCCGATGGCGGGCCCGGCCGGCCCGGCGGGCCTTCTCTCGGAGGAACGGCGGCCCGGTCCGGCCCCGGCGTGACGGAGCACCGGGGCACGCGACGGCTGCCGCACCGAGCGCGCCGGCGGTCACGGCCGCTCCGACGGCACGGGCCGGAGCCCGGGCCAGCGGGTAAGCATCCGCTGGCGGAGGTCCGTGCCGAGCCGGCCCAGGTCACGGAGTTCCGGGCGGTCCGCCGCCATCCGGCCCACCACGCCGAGGCGGTGGGCCAGTCGCTGCCGGGCGGTCACGGTGCCCCACTTCCAGTCCCGTTCCGGAATCCGGGCCAGTTGGTCGGTGGTTCCGCGCTGGGCCCGCTGGACCAGCGCGTCGCCCCGGATCAGCCAGCCGGCGCAGGCGTCGGCGAGACCGTCCCGCAGCCCGGTGCCGGTCGCCGTGCGCCACTCCTCACGGTAGGCGCGCTCCGCCCGGTCCAGCAGCGGATCGGCGGCGGCGGTGACGCACCAGCAGGTCGGGAAGCCGATCCGCAGATAGGCGAGTTCCATCAGCCCGCTGCCCAGCGAGGCCTGCTCGAAGTCGATGAACCTGACCCCGTCGCCGGTGTGCAGGTCGTTGCCGGGGCACGGATCCCCGTGCAGCAGGGCGTGTCCGGGCGCCTCCCCGAGCCGGTGCACGAGATCGTCCAACTCCCCCCGGACACCGGGCGCCACCGGGACCCCCAGCGTCTCGGCCAGCCCGAGGAAGGAGTCGATGTCCCCCCGGTCCGGCCCCTGCCAGCGGGGCAGCGCGCCGGCGTCCTGCGGACCTGCCGTGGCGTGCAGCCGGGCCAGTGCCCCGGCGTAGCCGACGATCCAGTCGCCGGACGGGCGCCGGTGCTCCAGGTGCTCCAGCACCAGGACGCGCTCCTCGGGGTCGGTACCGAGCAGGACGGGCACCACCGGCGTCCGCGTCCGGGCGGCGATCCGCAGCGCGGCCACCTCACGGTCGTACCGCTCCTCGGCGCCGGGCCCCGCCACGAGCTGCTTCACCACCACGGGCCCTCGGGCGAGTTCCGCCCGCCAGACCCGTGAGCGCGGACTGCTGGCCAGCCGACGGGGCCGCCGGAGCGCACCCAGTCCGGCCCGCAGGCCGTCCCCGAACGGAACCTCCGACCACATACCCCGACCTCCCGCCGGACCCGCCGATCTTCCGCAGTGCACGGTAGAGGACGACCCCGCCACCCTGTCCAACGGTTTCCCGGCGGGACCGGGACCGGCCGAAGCTGCCGTCGGCACATGCCCAACGCCCTTGCCGCAGAGGCGGGTTACCCGCGAGGATCGCGTGATGACGCGACTACACGACGACGTACGCCTGGCCGGCGCCTACCAGGCGGGCAACGGGATGCCGGAGTCCTCGCTCCGCGCCTGGGCGGGGCTGATCGCTTCGTTCGCACCGCGCCCGGCTCCCGCCGTGCTGGAGATCGGCGCGGGCACCGGCATGTTCTGTGCGGCGCTGGCCCGTTGGCAGCGGGCCGCTCCCGTGCTGGGGGTCGATCCCTCGGTACCGATGCTGGAGCAGGCACGGCGGCACAACGCGCACCCCGGCGTCCACTACGTGGTCGGCAGCGCGGAGGCGGTGCCGACCCGCGCGCAGAGCTTCGACCTCGCTCTGCTCTCCCGGGTGGTGCACCATCTGCCCGACCGCCCGTCGTGCGCCCGGGAGTTGGCGCGCGTCCTGCGGCCCGGCGGGGTGGCGGTGATCCGTACGACGTTCCGGGAGCGGCTGGACGCACTCGTCTACGACTACTGGCCCCGGCTGCGGGCCGTGGACGAGCAGCGGTTCCCCGGCCGCGAGGAGGTCCTCGCGGACTTCACCCGAGCGGGCTTCGCCGTCCGGGAGGTCACCTCCTTCGCCCAGCCGGTCACCCCGGGCCTGCGGGCCTACCACGAGCGGATGAGCACCCGGCCGCAGTCGAAGTTCGGCTGTCTGACGACGGAGGAGTTCGAGAACGGGCTGCGCCGCCTGGCAGGTGACGCGGCGTCCGAACCGGCCGCCGCACCCTGGCCCGTCCCGGAGCGGTACGACCTCGCGGTGCTGGCCCTCGACTGAGCGGGCCGCAGGGGGTCAGTCCGCACTGTCCCCGAGCGACTCCAGGAGGGTCCGGAGCGACTCGGCCAGGGCCGCCCGCTGCGGTCCGGTGAGCCCGGCGAGCAGGCGGTGCTCGGTGTCGAGGTGATCGGGCAGGGCCCGGTCGACGAGTTCGCGGCCCTCATCGGTGAGCTCGACGAGCACGCTGCGGCCGTCCGACTCGCTGGAGACGCGCGCCACCAGACCGCGCGCCTCCAGCCGGTCGAGCCGCTGGGTGACCGCCCCCGAGGTGATCATCGACGCGCGCATCAGCCCGGTCGGGGTGAGCCGGTAGGGCGGCCCGCTGCGGCGCAGCGTGGCGAGGACGTCGAACGACGCGGCGTCGAGCCCGTGCTCGGCGAAGGTCCGGCGCAGCTCGGACTCGACCAGCCGCGAGAGGCGCTTCAGCCGACCGATCACCGCCATCGGCGACGCGTCCAGATCGGGGCGCTCCGCAGCCCACTGCTCCACTACGCGGTCGACGTGATCTGCCATCGGCCCAGTGTAGTGGTCATGCCTTAGCGCTAAGTGACAGGCAGGCCGTCACGGCCACCCGGTGGAGGAGCCGGGCACCGTGCGCGTCACCGTCCTCGGGGCAGACGGAGGCACGGGGGGCGAGCGGTGGCCGAGGCCCTGTCGCGCGGCCACCGGGTCACCGCCACCCCGCGCCCTGCTCCCCCGCCCTGCGCCCGCCGCCCCGGCAGGCCGTCCGTAGACTGGGGTCACACGTTCCCCAGGGAAGGCGCGGCGATGTTCGAACGCGGCACGGACGGCCCCAAGGTGATCGTCGTCGGCGTGGACGGCTCGGACTCGTCCTGGCGAGCCGCCGCCTACGCCGCCGGACTGGCTCGCCGACAGGGCTCGAAGCTCGCGCTGGTGTACGTCCAGCCGGTGTCCGCCATGCTGGCGATGACCGGCTTCGGCGGCGAGCTCGGCGGCACCACCGAGAGCGTCGCCGAGGAGATCGTGCAGCAGGCCCGCGAGGCCGCCGAACGGCTCGGCTCGACCTTCAGCGTCCACTGGGAGTTCCACACCCTGGTCGGCGACCCGTTCACCGGTCTCGCCGACACGGCGGACGGCCTGCGCGCCGACGCCGTGGTGGTCGGCGCCTCCGAGCAGGCCGGTCACCGGGTGATGGGCTCACTCGCCGTCCGCCTGGTCAAGGCCGCGCGCTGGCCGGTCACCGTGGTGCCCTGAGGGGGCGTTCGATGGACGGATCCCCCGGCCGTCGGGCTTTGGACGACGCGGACACCTCCCGATCCTGAAGGACGGTCGGTGGGGCCTCGGTGAGCCCGTGCCGACCGGGCGGCGGTGGGCCCGGCATCGTAGCGGTCCCCGCCGCACGGCTTCCCGCCGCCCGCACCACCGACCCGATCCCGCTGCGCCCTGCCACCGGACCGTCGCGGGCGAGTGCGGAGGCGTCGATGGTCAGACGTTGCCGGTGGCTATCTCACCGAGGTCACTCCAGCCGTTCGCGCCGGCGGGGTCGCCACCGTTGTTGGCATACGCGGTGACACGGCCGTCCGCCTCGGTGTGGAGGTAGTCGGCGTGCGTGTCGGCGGTGAAGTCGACGAGCTGGACGCCGGTGTGGTCGGTGGTGACACCGGTCGCGATCCGCCCGATGGACTGCCAGCCGCCGTGTCGGTCGCCGCCGTGGTTCAGCCAGGTGGTGACGCTGCCATCGGGGTTGATGACGTGGTAGTCGGCCTTGCCGTCGCCGTCGAAGTCGGCGAGCCTGACGCGGCTTCGGTCGGTGGTGACACCGGTGGCGACCTGCCCGAGGCCGACCCAGCCGCCCGCGCCTGCGGGGTCGCCGCCACGGTTGAGGTAGGCGGTGACGGAGCCGTCGTCGGCGATGACGAGGTAGTCGGCCTTGCCGTCGCCGTCGAAGTCGGCGAACCGGACCTGGTCCTGCTGGGTGGTGGTGCCGGTGGCGACCCGGCCGATGGACTGCCAGCCGCCTCCGCCGGCGGGGTCACCACCGTGGTTGAGCCAGACGTTCACCGAACCGTCGGGGTTGATCACGATGTAGTCGGCCCTGCCGTCGCCGTCGAAGTCCGCGAGCCTGACCCGGCTGCGGTCGGTGGTGACACCGGTGGCGACCCGGCCCAGGGACTGCCAGCCGCCCGCGGGGTCGCCACCGTGGTTGAGCCAGACGTTCACCGAACCGTCGTCGCTGATGGTGACGTAGTCGGGTCGGCCGTCGCCGTCGAAGTCGGCCCACCGTACGCGGCCGCTGCCACCGGCCTCGGTGCCGGCCCGGGGGACGGCGGGTCGGGAGGCCCAGCCGTCGGCCACGACCCGGTCGAGGGCAGCGTGGAAGACCTGGGCCATCTTCCGGTAGCCGTTGTCGTTCGGGTGCAGCTGGTCGGGCAGGTCGGCGGCGGGATCGAGGGCGGCCGGTGCCACGTACCGGAAGTGCCGGCCGGCCCGCTGCCTGTCGGCCTGGAGGGCGCTGACCGTGCTGTTGAAGTCCGCCGTCTTCTGTTCGAGCCCGGGGGTGGCGGTGAGCAGTCCCTGGAGGATGACGGTCACCCGCGGCTTGTCGGCGTAGATGCGGTCGACGAGGTCGGACAGTCGGTGCGCGGCCTGCACCGCGTCGGCGTCCTTGTCCCACTTCAGGTCGTTGATGCCCAGGTGCAGCAGGACGACGTCCGGGTCGGCGGCCGACAGCCAGTTGTCGATGCCGGCCTGGATCTGTGCGATCCGGTAGCCGCTGTGGCCCTCGTGGTCCGGGTCCGGCACGCTTCCGGCGGATCCCGAGCCGACCAGGTCGATGGTGTAGGGGGACTGCTGCGCGGTCAGGTCCCACAGCGGCGCCCGGTAGCCCGCACCGGTGGAGCTGCCGGCGCCGGCGGTGATCGAGTCGCCGAGCGGCATGACCTTGACCAGGGGCGGCGCGGGCTTCGGCGCGGCGAGGGCGACGGTCGGAGCGAGACCGAGGCTGACGCCGGTCAGGGCGGTCAGCACCGCCAGGGTGCGGGTGACGGTGAGTTTCATGGCAGAGGATCCGGTTTTCGAACGGGGCCGGTGGTGGCCGGCCGTGGTTTTCGCGGTGGGGCACGACCGCTTCGCGTGTCGTGCGGCGCGCCGAGCGGGTGGGCGGTCACGCGAGCGGGTGGGCGCCCAACCCGCCGGGTCGGGTGCCCACCCGCTCGCCGAGGCGGGATCAGGCGCCGGTGGCGATCCGTCCGAGGTCCGCCCAGCCGCCTGCGCCGGCCGGGTCGCCGCCGTGGTTGGCCGCCGCGTGGGTGCTCCCGTCACCGGGGTTCCAGAGGTAGTCGGCCCTGCCGTCGCCGGTGAAGTCCGTGAGGAAGACGGAGTTCTGGTCGGTGGTCAGGCCGGTGGCGACCTGGCCGATGCTCTGCCAGCCGCTTCCGCCGGCGGGGTCACCACCGCGGTTGAGCCAGACGTTCACCGAGCCGTCGTCGCTGATGGTCAGGTAGTCGGTCCGGCCGTCGCCGTCGAAGTCGGCGAACCGGACCTGGTCCTGCCGGGTGGTGGTACCGGTGGCGACGCGGCCGATGGGCTGCCAGCCGTTCGGACCGGCGGGGTCGCCTCCTCGGTTGAGCCAGACGTTCACCGAGCCGTCGGGGTTGATCACGATGTAGTCGGCCCGGCCGTCACCGTCGAAGTCCGCGAGCCTGACCCGGCTGCGGTCGGTGGTGACACCGGTGGCGACCCGGCCCAGGGACTGCCAGCCGCCCGCGGGGTCGCCACCGTGGTTGAGCCAGACGTTCACCGAACCGTCGTCCTCGATCGTGACGTAGTCGGGCTTGCCGTCGCCGTCGAAGTCGGCGAAGCGCAACCGGCCGGCGCCGCCCACCTCGTCCACGGCGGCGGAGCGGCGGTTGCGGACCGTGTCGATCCACCCGGCGACGTCGTCCGTGCGCACCTCCACGGCGCCGGTGCGGGTTTCGCTGCTGCCGAGGCAACCTCCCTGCCAGGAAAGGCTGTTCACGCCGACGAGCTCGGTCCGGCCGTTGCTCTCCCGGAACGCCGGGCCGCCGGTGTCGCCCTTGCAGATGCTCGCGCCCGACGGGGACTTCCCGACGACACCGATGGTGGCTGCGCCGACCGAGTCCACCCCGAAGTCGGCGGCGTGGAGCCGGTCCGGGACCCACTCGTCCTTCGTGCGGCCGAAGCCGGTGACGCGCAGGGTGTCGCCCTTGGCCGGGGCCGACGTACCCAGTGCCGGCGGGGTGACGTCGAAGACCGGCTGGGCCAGCCTGACCATGACCAGGTCGCGGTCGTCGCGCGGCACCAGCTCGGCCGCGTCGACGACGTGCCCGGCCGAGGTGGCCGGGTTGCCGCGACCGACCGTCACCGTGGTCCGGTCCTTGGGCGCGCCCGCGGCGGGCTTGGCGCCCTGGGCCGGCTGGTCCACGAAGCAGCTTGCCGCGGTGACCACCCACCGCGGGTCGACCAGCGCTCCGGAGCAGCTCCGCTTGCCGCCGATGTCGAGCTTCGCGGTGAAGGCGTACGCGTCGGCTGACGCGGAGTCACCCACGAGGGCGCTTGCGGTGGTGGCGGTGGTGGCGATGCCGGCGCAGAACGCGGTGGCGACGAGAGCTGCGGCCCATCGGCCGCGTGGACGGGTCGTGGTCATGTGATCCCCCCAGGGTGTCTGTGCGTTGGGATGTCGGGTTCGGCGTGGTGCGGGTCAGCCGGTGACGCGGAGCTCCAGCAGGACGGAGCGGGCGCCGCCGGGAGTGCCCTCGCCGACGCTCTGGAAGCCGCCCTGGGCGATGTTGACGGTCTTGGTCGTGCCGTTGGCGCTGAGGTCGGCGCTGATCGGGTGGTCGACCGTCTCCAGGTAGAAGACCCGCGGGATCTCCAGGCTGAGGTAGCCGGTCTTGCCGAGAGTCCTGAAGCACACGTCGCCGGTGGTGCTCATGACGTGGATCTGCTGGTCCGAGGCGCCGCAGTCGGTGAGCATGATGTGCCCGTCGCCCTTGATCAGCTTGATCTTCTTGTCCTGCAGGATCCGGGCCGCGTCCGGGTAGGAGAAGTCCTCGACCGCGGACGGCGGGGTGTCGGCGTCGGCACCGGGCGTGGCGGACGCGGTCGGAGCGGCGGCCGCGCCGGACGCCGGGCCGGCAGTGGGCGCGGCCCAGGCGAGAGCCGGGGCGCCGGCACCGGCCAGGGCGATGGTGGAGGCCAGAGCGACGAACAGCTTGCGGGCACGTGATGTCATCAGGGATTCCCTTGCGTCAAAGGGCGGGTATTCATCACTGCGGATGGCGTTTTATGCCCCGGTGATGCGGGGAAACTATCCGACCCGGCCTGCGGATCGTCAAGTCGAATTCGTTTCCCATATACCGGGAATTTCGAACGGCACCGTTCCCGGGAAGGAGATTGTGTCGCCGGCCGACGGGGGCGATGGCTGATATGACGGATTCGTACCCCGCCAAGTGGCTGTTCCTGTATGTTTCCTGAGCGTTCGGTCAAAGCCGGTTAAGCGGCATGGGTATCGTCGGCCATGCCGATGTGCGGCGCTGGCGGCAATTGGCCGCCATTCAGCGAGATGAGTTTGCCTTGACGCGTGTATTGCGTTGGAAAGGCAGCCGGGGGAGGGAATCTCGCGCACTACGCGCGCTGTGCCTTCCACTGCTGCCTTCCGCTCTGATATTGGGATTGATCGGGGCCGCACCGGCTGCCTGGGCCGACGGCGCCGCCGGAGCCGTGGACCCCGCCGGACCGCTCCCGGCGACCGACCGCGGCCGGGTGGTCCAGCTGTGGCTGAACGGCGGTCCTGGTGTGCGGGCCGCCGCCGAGGTCGCCCTCACCGGCCGGGACGACGAGGTGCGCCGGTTCCTCCAGGAGGCTCCCGGGGAGCAGTTCCAGGACCAGCGGGTCGCGGTGGCGCAGATCATCAGCGTCGGCGGCGCCGGCCTCCAGGACGCCGGCCGCAAGGCCCTGGGCGGAAGCGCACAGGACCTGACGGCGTTCCTGGCGGACGGCTGGAAGGCCCCGCTGGCACAGGACCAGCGGGTGCGGGTCGCGCAGATCATCAGCGTCGGCGGGCCCAACGTCCAGGACGCCGGCCGGGCCGCGCTCAACGGTACGCCCGACGACATCAGGGCGTTCCTGGAGCAGGGCCAGTACGACCAGCGCGCGCAGGACGACCGGGTCCAGGTCGCACAGCTGATGAGCACCGGCGAGCCCAACGTCCAGGCGGCCGGCCGGCTCGCCCTGCACGGCTCTGCGGAGGACATCCGCGAGTTCCTGGAGGTCGGCCAGTACGTGGCCCGCAACCGGGACCAGGAGCACACCACCGTCGCCCAGCTGGCCGAGCAGGCCCGCGACGCCGGGCAGCGGGCCGCGGCCGAGACCCAGGCCGCGAAGGACGCCTCCGCCCGTGCGGTGACCGCCGCGCAGCAGGCCAGGGAGTCCGCGCAGCAGGCGGCCGCCGAGACCCGGGCGGCCAAGGGCGACGCCCAGCACGCCGCCTCCGCGGCCGGCCGGGCCGCCACCGCGGCCGCGGACGCCGCCGCTGCGGCGCAGCAGGCCATCGACGCCGCCCGCGCGGCCAACAACTCGGCCCGGGTGGCGGCGAACGCGGCCGCCCAGGCCGCCTCGGCCGCGGCCGGAGCGGCCGACGCCGCCGCCCGGGCCCAGAGTGCGGCGGCCGGCGCCGCCTCGGGCGCGACGGATGCCGCCGCCGCCCACCAGGCCGCCGAGAACGCCCGTACCGCTGCCGCGGGCGCCGACATGGCCGCCGACGCCGCCGACCAGGCCGGTGTCGCAGCCAAGGCCGCAGGCGACGCCGCGAGGGCCGCGGCCGGCGCCGGCGACCAGGCCAACGCCGCCGCCGACGCCGCCGACCAGGCCGGCAGCTACGCGGACCAGGCCGGGGCGCACTCCGACGCGGCGGCTGCCGCGGCGGCGGCGACGCGTCGTCACGCCCGCGAGGCCACCCGTGCGGCGAACGCCGCCGAGGCCCTGGCCGGCAAGGCCGCCTCCGCCGCGGGCGAAGCACGGGATGCGGCCCGCTCGGCCGCCGCCCACGCCAACGCCGCCGCGAAGGCCGCCGACGACGCCGCCGCCCACGCCGCCGACGCGGCCACCGCCGCCGACCAGGCCGCCGCCCACGCCGACGCGGCCAAGCAGGCCGCCGACGAGGCGGGCGCGGCGGTCGCCAAGGCCAAGGCCACCCACGACCTCGCCCAGCAGATCGAGGCCGAGGAGCTGACCGCGCACACCAACGCGGCCATCGAGAGGGCCCGCGACCTGAAGGCCCAGGAGGACCGGACGACCGCGGTCCAGGCCGCCGCCGTCCAGCAGGCCAAGGACCTCACCGCCCGGGCCCGGCAGCTCGCCGCCGACGCCGCCAAGCCCGGCGCCGACACCGGGGCCATCGCCGCGCAGGGCCGACAGGTCGCCCTGCAGGCGATGAAGACCAGCGGGCCGTGGAGCCAGACCGCGGCCGAGGTGGCCCTGACCGGATCCGACCGGGCCGTCGCCGACTACATCGGCACCGGCTTCACCCAGGCCGCCCAGCAGGACGAGCGCGCGCAGGTCCAGCGGCTTTCGGTGCTGTCCAGCTCGGATCCGATTCGCTCCGCCGCCGTGACCGCACTCGACGGAGGTCCCGCGAAGGTCACGGACTTCCTGAACAACGGTCAGTACCAGGCGGCCGTACAGGACCTGCGGGTATTCATCGCGAAGACGATCTCGATCGGCGGCCCGGAGGTGCAGGCGGCGGGCCGGTCCGCGCTCGACGCCGGCTCCGTCGACGCCTACCGGCAGTTCGTCGCCACCGGACAGTACTCGGCCCGGTACCAGGACGAGCGGGTCCGCGCCGCACAGCTGATCGACAGCGGCGGCCCGAGGGTCAAGGCCGCCGCCAGGATCGCCCTGGAGGGCCCGAGTGCCCTGCTGCACGCCTTCGTCCAGGTCGGCCAGTACCAGGCCCAGCGTCAGGACCAGCTCACCGACGTCCACAACGCGCAGATCGACCGGCTGATCGCCGACGCCTCGGCGACCGCCGCCACGGCCCGGCAGAACGCGGCCGAGGCCGGGCAGGCCGCAGCCACCGCCCGCAAGGCCGCCGACCAGGCCGCCGACTACGCGCGCCAGGCCCGCGACTCGGCCAACGACGCGCACAACTACGCCGACCAGGCCGCCCGGTCCGCCAACGACGCCGCTGCCTCCGCCGCGCAGGCGTCCCAGTCCGCACAGACCGCCCGCAAGGCGGAAGCCGACGCCAACGCCGCCGTCGCCCGCGCTCTCGACTCCGCGGCGGACGCCCAGACGTCGGCGAACTGGGCCCGTGGCTCCGCCAGTTCGGCATTCACCGCCGCCCAGCAGGCCCGCAGCTCGGCCGCGGCGGCCGGGCGCGACTCGGCTGCTGCCGACTCCGCGGCCAAGGACGCCTTCGGCATCGCGGTCACCAAGCGCGAGGCGCAGCTCGCCAAATGGCGGGAGCTGCAGGAACAGCTGCGGAAGAAGGCCGAGGCTCAGCACCAGCCCGACCACGACGACGACAGCTGGATCCCGGACTGGCTCTCCAGCGGCGCCAGTACCGCGTGGAACTACACCAAGGCCGTCTTCACCACTCCCGAGCTCTGGGTCGGGGCGAGCGAAACGGTGTTCGGCGCCGCGGTGACCACGTTCGGTGCGTCGGGCGACGTCGCGGGTGGCGGCCTGTGCCTCACCGGTGTCGGCTGTCTGGCCGGCGCCCCCGCCATCGCCGCCAGCACCGCCATCGCCGCGGGTGGTGCGTACATCACCACCGACGGCGTGACCCGCTTCAGCGACGGCGTTCGAATCGCACTGCAGGAGGCCGCTGACAGCAGCCAGTCCGGTGCCGCTGCCGGATCCTCCGGCAGCGGTGACATGGACGGCCTGATCAAGGTGAACAAGCCGGATCCCGCCGCGGACGCCCTGGCCAAGAGGATCGGCGGTGTCTCCCGCGTCCGCTTCGCGGATGGCTCCGACCCTCGCGAATATGATGTGATCAGTGATCAGTACGTTGCGCAGTCCAAGCCGGAGGACTTCAAGGTGGGAAGCGCGTTCCGGAACCAGGCCAAGGCCACCTTCGAGGCCGCACTGCGCACCGGCCGTACGCCCTACTTCCACTTCGAGGGCTCGCCGGATCCGGGCGTGATCTCGAAGTTGCAGGAGTACGCACAGCGTTACGGCCTCCAGCCCGTGATCGACACCGACCCGCTGGGAGGGTGACCCCGATGTATGAGTTTCACGGATGGTTCGGCATTGCGGAGTCCACCGAGGAGGCCGACGCCGGGGCACTCTCGGAAGGCGTGCAGGACCTTCGGGAGCGGATCGCGGGAATTCAGTGGGCAACCGCCGAGGTCCGGCTGACCGATCACAACGGGCAGTTCTTCCTGAACCTCGACGGTCTGGTCAACCGGCGCCGGGACGAGGCTGAGGAGGTCGCCGCGCTGCTGGACCACGTCGCCAAGCGGTTCCCGGGATCCTGGGGCCTGCTGTACGAGCGGTCGGACGACCTCGTCGAACCGCCCGGACCGGGCGCGTTCCGGGTGAGCGTCATGGCTCGCGGAACCGTGACCGAGCGTCTCGACCCGTTCCTCTCGCCCTGTTCCCCGGTGATCGAGGACTGACGGCGCAGGAAGGGAGGGTGGTACCACCGGCAACTCGGTGGTACCACCCTCTGTCGTTCCCGGGGGGCCGGCGTGTCGTTCCGGAGTGTCGTTCCGGGGCGATCGGACCGGACACGGGACCGGTAGCGGGACGTTGCGCTTGGAACCCCGCGCGCGGGACGCCCGAAGCACCCCGAGGGCCTCGCCGACCCGGTTGCGGCCCCCGGGTTCAGCCCTGCTCGACCGGGCCGATGGTGAGGGCGTGGACGGCCGGCCCCGCGCAGTGGTCGGTCTTCCAGGGCAGGAAGAGGGCGGCCTGCTCGTTCGGCGGGTAGATCCGCAGTCCCTGTGCCGGTGCGAGTTGGCACTCCGCCGGGTCGTAACCGCCGACGCCGTTGCTGTCGTGCAGGGTCGCCTTCGCCGTCCCGCCCGGCTTGAGCGTCACGGCGGCGACGCTGCCGGCGGCGCGCGCGGCGGCGTTGCCGGACTGCACGCCGTTGGCACCGACGTAGGAGACGCCGGGGTAGCCGGTCAGCGTGCAGCTGCCGGCCGAGGTGTTGGTGAACACCAGGGTCGCGTAGTACTGCCCCGCACCGACGCTGGGATCCTTCTGCACCACCGACAGTTGGCTGCTGGTGCACGCCCGCGTCGAAGCGGTACCGACGCGCACCGCGGTGGCCCCGGACGACTGCGACTGCCCGCCGCCACCGCCCGCGCCCGCACTCGCCGACCCGGTGCCTCCGGTACCTCCCGGGTCTCCCGCGGACCCGCTCCCCGAGGCCGCCGCGGCCGGCGGCGCCGCGGCCGACGAGCCGGCCGACGCCCCGCCCGAGGACGACGAGCACGCCGCGGTCGTCAGCGCCACGGCAGCGAGGACGGCGACCGGCGCCGCGATCGCGCGCCCCGCGGCGCCCATCCGATGAACAGACCTGATGCGCATTGGCTGTACCCCTTGCAACGGCACTGATCCTGCGAGCCCTGACACTTCCAACCTGCCCGCTGGAACCCCGGATACCCGCGCGTTACGGGGTTGTGGCAACCCTCGGACAGCACCGGGACACCCCGGCCCGCCGCACCGGCATGCCCGGCCGCACGGATCGGCGTCCCAACCGCAGGGATTCCCCCGCGTGTCCGCCCGCACACCCGGTGCAACCGCCGATGCGGACGGGCCGTCGCCGCCGGGCCCGGTCACTCCCAGCAGTCCCCGACCGCACGGAGCGCGGTGCGCAGCACCGCCTCGGCCGCGGTGAGCACGTCGGTCGAACGGGCGGCCAACGCGACCCCCACCGTCGGAAGTTCCTCGAACCCGGCGGTCGGGATGGTCGGCAGGAGCGTCGCCCCGAGCCGGGCGCAGCGGACGGCGACCCGTTCCAGCTGGTCGAGCAGGGCCGGCTGCGGGAGACGGACCCCGAGCGGGACCTGGTCGATGGTGCGTACGCAGTGGCCGGCCCGGTCGCGTACGGCGTCGAGCCTGGCCTGCAGCATGAAGGCCACCGCCGGACCGGTGAGCCGCAGGTTGGTCTCGGTCGGGGCGAGTCGGCCGGTGCGGTCCACGACGAAGTCGATGTCGTACCAGCCCCGGTGGCCCGCCTCGGCCAGCTCCCGGCCCACCGCGGTGCCGAAGGCGGTGGCCGGGGCCGCGAGCGCCTCCGGGACCACCCCGGGGCCGACCGTGGCACCCCGGTAGTGCACCTCGTCGACGTCCATCACCGCCACCCCCACGGCGTGGACACTGCCGTCCTCGGCGACCACGCCGTCGAAGGTGAGGTCGGGGAGGCCGCGGTGGGCGGCTATGTGCTCCTCCAGCAGGATCCCGCCCTGCGCGGGGAGGACCCGGGCGGCCGTCAGCCCGCGCAGCGCCGCCCGGGGACCGCCCGCCGCACCGACCTGGTCGGCCGTCAGGATGACGGTGCCGTAACCGCCGACGCCGTGCGGTGCCTTGAGGACGACGGTCCGCCCGCGTGCGGCGTGCTCCCGCACCAGCCGGACCAGCCGGCGCGGCGACCGGGCCGTCTGCCGGCCCGGCACCCGGACCGCGGGATGGTGCGGGGCGAGCCGGCTGAACAGCGCGTGCGACTCGACCTTGGACTCGAAGCGGCGGACGGCTTCGAGCACCGCGTGCGGCGCTGCGCCCGGCGTCTCGGCCGTCGCGGCGGCCGCACCCCAGGGGCGGACCGGCAGCCCGAGCTCCTCGATCCGCCGCCGCAGCGCGGGACGGGCCGCGAGCCCCTCGGCGAGCGTGGAGTGCTCGTCCGCGATCCCGCTGTGCACCTCCACCGGCTCCCAGGCCAGCACCTCGGCCAGCCGGCGGAGCCAGCCCTCCTCGGCCTGGTGCGGGAGGACGAGCAGGGCGGGGTGCGGGGTGTAGAACGCGGCCAGGCAGGAGTAGTGGTGGCCCAGCCTGCGCAGTTCCGGACCCTGCGGGAGGAACTGCCCGTTGAAGTCGGCGACGTTGCCGAGGTGAACGGCTCGTCGGCCACCCGTCCAGGCGTCCTGCCACGATGCGGCTCGCATCGTCCGAGCGTACGGTCCGGACAGGCCCGCCGGGACCGCTTCCGGCAGACCGGTCAGGCTCGGGTGGGGGTCACCCGCCCGGAGGCCGGGATGGGGTCCGAGACCGGTCGGTGCCGACGAAGGGGGTGGATGACGGAGTGGACGGGGCGGACGAGTGGACGGGGGCGGACGACGGGAGTTCGAAGACGGGCCCTACGCCTCGCCGGGGTGCCAGGCCGGCCACTCCCAGGGGCGGTCCGCCCAGCGCACCCGGACGGCGTCGTGCGGGTCCAGATCCGGGAAGAGCTGCTTGATCCGTGGCTCGAACTCCTCGGGGGCCAGCGGCTCCCAGCCCGTCCCGTGGAAGTGCACCAGCCGGTAGCGGCTGTCCGTGCGGAACTCGGCGATCTCCACCAACGGCGTCGTCTCGGACGCGTCGTCCTTGTTGCTGCTCATGTCCTCAGGATCGGCGGGCCCGCAGGTTCGCGCACCCGCACGACCGCCGTGCGGATGCCGCGCCGCTGTCCTGGTGGCCCCTCAGAACCGCACCCGGCCGACGGTCCTGCCCGGGGCGCGGCGCGCGCCGACACGCCGCGGGACGGGCGTTCCGCCGCACGGTCCTGGCTCGTTGAACACGGCGGCCCGCCGCCCGCGCGGGCCCGGAGTGTGCGGGAGGACGCGTGGAAGAGAAGTGGCAGGCACCGTGGCAGTACGAGTGGGAGCAGCAGCCGGACGCCCCGTTCCCGGCGGCACCGCCCGTCCCGCCGAGGCCGCTGGCGCCGCCGCCGACACCGTGGGAGCCGCCGGTCACTCCTCCGCCGCCACCGGGACGCCGGGCCCGCCGGGCGGCGATGGTGATCGGCGGCCTCACCGGCTTCGCGCTGCTGGGCGCGCTGCTGGCCACCTGCGGGCCGTCCGGCCGGAGCACCGGTGAGCTGGTCACCGCGCCCGTCTCGGGCAGCCCGGGCCCGAGCGGCGAGGCGAGCGCCGCCCTCGACCCGACCGCCGCCGCGGCCACGGGCTCCGTGAGCCCGTCGGCCTCGTCCTCCCCCTCGCCGTCCCCCTCGCCGTCGACGGCCCCGGACGTGGGCCCGACCACGGACCCGGGCACGGACCCCGGCACGGCGGCCGCCGCGTCCGGGGACGAGTCCGACCGGCAGCCCGAGCAGACGCGGACGCCCCGTCAGCACGGTCGGCCCGGACCGGCCGCGCCGCCCCACCCCAGGCCGCACCCCGCGCGGCCGTCGAACGGGACCCCTGGCAATCTGTTCCCGTCCCTGAAGGTGTGCTCCGAGGCCGAGCGGCTCGGTGAGTGGGCGCCGGGGTCGGAGCAGGCCAAGCTCTGCCGCAGCCTCTACGGCAGCTGATCCCGGCCCGCTGCCCGGGCCGGCTGCTCCCGCCCGCCGTCCCGACCCGCTGCCCCGGTCCGCCGGGCGGGTGCCCCGCGGCTCACCCGCGCGGCGTCTTCTCCCCGTGGACGGCGGTGTACTCGGCGGCCAGCCACGGCGCCAGGTCCTCGACCAGCAGGGCCAGCACCTCCGGCTCGGCGGTGGAGGTCCGGGCCACCGTCGCGGCGGTGCGCATCTGCTCGGCCCGCTCGGGGTAGTAGCGCGCGAAGATCTCGGCGGAGGCGGTCAGATCGCTGGTCCAGCCGCCCCAGCGCGGCATCACCAGGGTGAACCCGGCACGGACCAGGCGGCGCGAGACGCTCCGGGCGAGAGCCCCCGCCCCGGTTCCGGTGCCTCGCGCCAGCCGCTCGCGCCAGCCCGGGATCGCCGCTGCCAGATCGCCGTTGGTCTCCCGGGCCAGCAGTGAGGTCGGGCGGTAACGGGGCAGCCGGCCGGCCAGGTCCTCGCCGAGCAACGGCGTGCACAGGCAGGCGAGGAACCAGCCGAGGTCGTACCGTTCGAGTTCGCTCAGCACGGTGGCCTCGCTGAACAGCAGCACACCGCCGCCCACGACCTGCGGGAACTGCGCGTCGAGCGCCGCCCCGAGCGCCGCGGCCGCCGTCCGGTCGGCGGCGGTGGGCTCGCGGCGCAGCGCCAGCAGCAGGTCGAGGTCGGAACGGCCGGGGACGGCGGTGCCGCGCGGGATGCTGCCGTAGAGGTAGGCACTGTGCAGCACCGAGGGGCCGAAGGACTCGGTGATCCGGGTGCGGGCCGCGTCCACCACGGGCGCGAAGGCGTCCGGTACGCGGCTCAGCGCACCCTCGCGGGCGATGTACCCGTCGAGGTCCAGTCCCCGGTCCGTCACTGCGTGTCCCCCACCCGTCTCCCCCACCGGTCACCGCTTCCGCCGATCACGCCGGCGCTCTGCACCGGGCAGCCCGCTCCGAGCGAGCCCGCTGACGTCGGCCGCAGCCGTCAGAGGTCCTTGACCAGCTTCTCGAAGCGCAGGTCGGGCCGGCGCGGTATGCCGAAGCGCTCGTCGCCGTAGGGGAACGGCAGGTAGACGCCGGTACGGCGGAAGCCCCGGCACTCGTACCAGGCGATCAGGTCGGCCCGCTGCTCGATGACGGTCATCTCCAGCTCGGCGGCGCCCCACTGCTCCCGGGCGACGTGCTCGGCGTGTTCGAGCACGGCACGGCCGAGTCCGCCGCCCTGGCTCTCCGGGCGGACCGAGAACATGCCGAAGTAGGCGACGTTGTCCCGCCGTTCCAACTGGCAGCAGGCGAGCAGCCGGCCGGCCCGTTCGGCGACCAGGACCAGGCCGTGCGGGTGCTCGATGGCCTCGGTGACGCCCTCGGCGTCGGTACGCCGGCCGTCCAGCAGGTCGGCCTCGGTGGTCCAGCCGACCCGGCTGGCGTCACCCCGATAGGCGGACTCGACCAGCGCCACCAGCGCGGGCACGTCCGCCGCCCCGGCCGGACGGAACGTCAGCTCAGCACCCTCGGACGACACGCGCCTCTCCCTCTGCTCCGTCTGCTCCGCGGACCGCCGGTCTCCGAGCGGCCCGACTGCATCGTGCCACACCCGGAAGCGGTCTTCCGGGCACCGCCCCTCCCGAGTCCCGCAGCCTGCCGCCTCGCGGTCCTCGAAGTCCGCGAGGGTGCGGAGGAGTTGGCCACCGCCCGCACCGGACGGGGCGCCGGTGACCGGGCGGGCCCCGGTCCGCCTCCGGCTCCGGTTCCGCCCCCGGGTCAGCAGGGGCTCCTCGCCGGGGCGGGTGTCCGGCCCGGCCGCCCCTCCTGCCCCAAGGAGCCCCGCCGCTCCCCACCCGGCCGCCGACCGCCCGGACCCTCGTCACGGACCTGGCCACCCACCGTCGGCCTCGACCTCATCTCGACCACGACCCGCACGGCGCGGGTCGGCCGCCGGGTCACAATGTCGCCATGACGTTGATCTACACCCTGGCCGGACTGCTCGTCCTGCTGATCACAGTGGCGAGCATCCTGCGCACCCTGGTGGTACCGCGCGGACTGTACTCGGCCCTGGTCTACCGGCTCTGGGCCGTGCTGCGCGGCGCGCTCAGGTGGCTGGCGGCACCGTTCGGCGGTGGCTACCAGGTGCACGACCGGGCACAGACCTGGCTCGCCCCGCTGATACTGGTCGGCATGCTCAGCACCTGGCTGATCGGCATGCTCTGCGCCTACACCCTGCTGCTGCACGGTACTTCGGCCCTGCCCTGGGGCACCTCCTTCCGCGAGGCCGGGTCCAGCCTCTTCACCCTGGGCTTCGCCAGCAGCGACCGGCTGCGGCTGAGCGCCCTGGACTTCGTGGCCGCCGCGAGCGGCCCGCTGACCATCGCCCTGCTGATCGGCTACCTGCCGACCCTCTACGGCTCCTACAACCGGCGCGAGGTGGAGGTGACCCTGCTGGAGTCCCGGGCGGGCGAACCGGCCTGGGGTCCCGAGCTGCTGGCCCGTCAGTCACTGGTGGACACCGAGACCGCGCTGCCGCAGCTCTACCGCGACTGGGAGCGGCTGGCCGCCGACATCGGCGAGGGACACTCCAACTACCCGGTGCTGCTCTCCTTCCGCTCCCCGCAGCCCAACCGCAACTGGGTGGTCGCCCTGATCGCCGTGCTGGACGCGGCGGCGATCCAGCTCGCCATCTGCCCGCGCTCCGCTCCGCCGGAGGCCCGGCTGGTGCTGCGCGCCGGGTTCACCGCCATGCGCGACATCGCCCGGACCCTGCGGATCGACTTCGACGCCGACCCCGAGCCGGAAGCCCCGATCCGGCTCAGCTACGAGGAGTTCGACGCGGCGGTCGCCATGATCGTCGCAAGTGGAGTCATGAAGGAGCGTGAAGTCGTCGACGCCTGGCCGCACTTCCGTGGCTGGCGGGTCAACTACGAGTCACTGGCCTACGAGTTGGCCCGGCGCTGCGACGCCGTACCCGCCCTGTGGTCCGGCCCGCGCGACTTCCCCTCCAGCCCGATCCCGCCCCGTCGTCCGGCCGACCGCCGTCCCAAGTCCGACTGATCCTCCGCCAAGGATCCGTCGGCAACCCGCGGCGCGCCGCCAGAAGCACGTCAACGTCGCATGCTTTTCCCGGAAAAGGGAGTTCACTGGACGGGTGCCCAACCGTCCTCTTCCGAGGTCCGCTCCGGCGGCCGCCGTGCTGCCGCGTCCGGTGGTGCACGGCGCGAGCCGTCAACCGCTGCTCGACCCCTGGTTCCTGCCGGAGACACCCGGTCCCGGCGTCCTGGCCGCACACGTCCTGCTCACCGGGAACGGTGTGTACTGGGCCGACCGGCCGCTCTCGCCGCGGACCGTGCTGGTGCAGTGCGGTCCGCACCGCGTCCTGCGCGGAGATCCGCGGTTCATCACGGCCGAGCGGCTCGCCCCGCTCGGACGCGGCCAGTTCAGCGCGCCCGACCGCTTCCTGCCGCTGCTCGGCCGGACCTTCGCCTCGGTCATGCCCTGGGTGCGGGTGATCTGCACCCAGCAGCACCCGCCCCGCCTCCCCGACCTCCCGCCCGGCATCCGGCTGCGCCCCCTGACCACGGCGGACGCCGCGGCCCAGCTCGCCGGGCTGGACCCGGGCCTGCGCTGGATCACCGAGACCTGGGGACCGAACCGTGCGCCGGCCGCGGCGGCCGGTGCCTGGGGCGCCTTCGACCGGGGTCGGCTGGTCTCGGTGGCGGCCACCTACCTGCGCGGCCGCTGCTACGAGGACGTCGCCGTGGTGACCGTCCCGGAGTTCCGCCGGGCGGGACTCGGCCTCGCCTGCGTCGGCGCGGTCAGCGGTGCCGTCCGCCGCCGCGGGCGGATCCCGACCTGGTCGGTGCCCAGCTCCAACGGCCCCAGCCGTGCCCTGGCCGAGGCGGCGGGCTTCGTCCCGGTCCGCCGGGAGACGGTCTACTGGGTCGGCCCGGGCCGGGTGGCGGCACCGCGTTGAGTGCCGACCGGGGCCCGGGTCAGCCGAAGGTCAGGTCGCGGTCCGCGTAGGCGTGCATGGGTTCGTGCTTCCAGGGCTCCGGCCGCAGGCCGAGGTCACGCAGTCCGAGGCGGGCGGCGACCGCCCGTGAGGCAGTGTTGTGAGCGTGGATCCAGGCGACCACGGGGAGGTCGGGGTCCTGCCGGACGGCCGTGCGGATCGCGGCCCGGCAGAGCTCCGTGGCGTAGCCGTTGCCCCAGTGGGCGGGAGCCAGGCGGTAGTAGAGGTTCCAGAAACCCGGGTTCTGGCGCTGGGCGCCCCCGACGCCGACCACCGTGCCGTCGCTGCGGAGCCGGGCCATCCAGTAGCTGACCCCGGTCGACTCCCGGTGCTCGGTGCAGCGTTCGATCCACCGCTCGGTGACCCCCGGAGCGGTGTGACGGCCCTCGGGGTGGTGACGCCAGGTGGCGGGGTCGGAGGTGATGGCGTAGAGGGCTGCCAGGTCCGCCGGGCCGACGGCCCGTAGCTCCAGGCGTTCGGTCAACACCGGCTGCGGCACACTCGGATCGGTCATCCGGTGATCGTAGCGGTCTGCCCCGCCGGCACCCGCACCTGCCGCGTGACACCGGCCGAACGTCCCATATCACGTTCCGGGTCACGGGCGGCGGGAATGGCTGAAATCGACTCAGATACCTTGATGGAAAGGCTTGTTGCGGTCGAAGGCGGCACTCATCCTGAAACCCCTTGGCATGGCCAGGGAAACCCCTCGGGGCCCAAACCACAGGCAGGACAGGAGCAGCAGATGAGAAGCACGTCCGTCCTCCCACGCGTCACACTGGTACTGATCGGCGGACTGGTCACGGCCGGGCTGGTCGCACCCCCCGCGTCAGCCGCCGACACCCCGGTCGACCTGGCCTGCCAGGCGACGCCGCCGATCGGCTCCGCGCAGACCTTCGACCTGCACGCCGGGGTCAACGCCACCGCGCCGGACTCGGTGGCCGCCGGCAGCCGGTTCTCCGTCACCCTGGCCCCCGACCCGCTCACGGTCCCGGGCTCGGTGAGCGGGTACACCCTGCGGTCCATCAGCGGCATCCGGCTCACCGTCCCGGTGCCCGCGAACGCCACCCTGCTCGGCGAGTCGATCACGGGCGGCACCAGCCCGGGCAGCGCGAGCGTCGCCGTCAGCGGCTCCGACGTCGTTGTCACGGTGAACGGTTCGATCCCCGGCGGGAGCACGTTCACGCTGCCCGCGCTCACCCTCGACCTGGCGGCCGGTGCCGCCGGCGGCACCGTCCGGACCATGCTCGGCGGCACCAGCTACGCCTCCCCCGGCCTGACCTTCACGGCGACCGTCCCGCTCGGCTTCTTCACCGTCCAGGTGCCCACCGCCTGCTTCCCCTCGTCGCAGCAGGTCCTGAGCTCCACGAACGTCGACTGAACGGCGATCCGCGGCGTCGTTGTCCTGACGTCGAGTCAGGACAGCGGCGCCGCAGCGCCTTTCGGCTCGGGCGTTCTCCTGGTACGACCCGCCCTGAACGCAGCAGCCCGTGGGGCCTCACCGTTCTGTCTCGTGAGGTCGGGAACGCGGCCTGCGGGCGGCCTCCGCCGGGTGATCCGGCTGTCCGGACAGCAGGGCGTTCCAGAAACCCGGTGATCGTGTGGGTCCACAGGTCGCGGCGGTCCGAGGGGTGCGGGCTGGGCCGTCACGCACGCAACGAGGCTCCGGTTGCACCAAGGCCGCGACGTTGAGCGGCCGATAGCCTTGTCAAGGCCCTGCGGCGGAAGTTGATAGTTCGGCAGCTACGAGAACGGGACCTCTGGTAGAGGCAGGGAAGTCGACCAAGACGTTCCTGCTCCGAGAGGTCCCGTCGCCCGACCCTTCTGCCATCACCACGTTGACGCGCACCGTCACCGTCGCCGAGGGCGTTTTCACTCCAGGGCACCTGGGCGAGTTGACGCAGTACGTTCCCTTCGAACTCGTCGACGACGTGCTGGAGCGGACCCGCGCCGTCCAGGCCCGCGTGCGCTGCCTGCCCCCGCACGTGGGCGGGCACTTCCTCCTCGTCCCTGGGTCTGTTCCCGGCGCTGGGCTACCGACGGGTGCGGGACGAGCTTGTCGCGGGCCTGCACGGGTCGGATCGACGTGCGCCCTCGGAGAAGGTGCTTCGGCACCTGCGGCAACGCCTCGGGCCGGCGCCGCTGCGGGCGTTGTTCGAGGTCGGCCCCCGGCCACGGCCTCGCGAGACCACCAGGTGTCCGACCATTCGCCTTCATCCGAGAAGATCGACCGCACTGTCGGCCCGTCGGCGCTCGCCACGGAAAATGTCCGGGCGGGGCAACTGGTCCTCTTCCACGAAATCCTCTGCAATGCACAGCCACTGCGGTCGGCTGCTTACACTGACCGCCAGGCGTCACTTTTTGTAATTCCGACGAAAGGCGGTGCACCCGCCCCTCCGTTACAGAACCCGACGACCGAGTCGGCCTCTGCTCACCGGCCGGCGGTTGAAGAACAAGTTCAGCTTGTCCGCGACAGGGACCGCGTGAACACCGTGATCCCGTCGGCAGACCGGGGTCATCGTCAAGCGCTTGGGCACGGATTCCCGGTGCGGCATCGGCCCGTTCGACCTCCGCCCGCGCCTGGTCACCACGCCCTTCATCACTCTGTGGCTCCGCCATCGCCGACCACATCCGCTCCGCCGAGGGAACCCTCAAATCCGACCTCGCCCGCACCTGCACCGGACTCGGCGTCGATGCACGGCCGCCGTCACACCCCGGCCTCCTCCCCCGCCGACCAGCAGGCAGTTGCCTGCCGACGCACTCCCACCCTGGGCATCGCTGCTTCCGGGACGAGGCGCACCGCAACGTGAGCCTGGAATCGCCAGCCGCCCGGGCTGCCCGCCCCAAGGCTGCGCGGGCTCCGGGGCGCTGTGGACTGCGCCGTGGAGCACTCCGCGGAACCTGAGCACCCGGCACGAGGCCGTACGGCCTCTGGGGTGTCCGAGCCAGCCGATCTCGAGGATCCACAGGCATCGGGCCAGGAGCAACCCGCCTCCGCCCACCGCAAGGCGCGCACGTGACAGTCCGGCGGCCGGGTGACTTTAGACCACCCGGCCGTCGGACCCCGAAATTCAGCCATTGTTGTTGTTATTGTTGTTGGCTCCGCCGCCGTTGTTGTTGTTATTGTTGTTGTTGGCTCCGCCGCCGCCGTTGTTGTTGTTATTGTTGTTGTTCGCCCCGCCGCCGTTGTTGTTGTTATTGTTGTTGTTGTTCGCCCCGCCGCCGTTGTTGTTGTTATTGTTGTTGTTGTTCGCCCCGCCGCCGTTGTTGTTGTTATTGTTGTTGTTGTTGCCACCCCGGCCGTTGTTGTTGTTATTGTTGTTGTTGTTGTTATTGCCGCCGTTATCATTCGGCACCATCGTGTGAACGCCCGTAGGTGCCGGGGCAGCGAAGGCGACGGTGGGAGTCATAGCACCCGCTGCAACCAGCGCAGCCGATGCCGTCAGCAACGCCGTACGCTTTGTAAATTTGCTGAACATGATGATTCCTTAATCAAATGAGTACTGGTCGTACTGATTCGCAGCCAAATTGATTACGGGGATTTTCTAGGAAAAATACGCCACCAGGTCAGTTCCCGGCGATTCGAGTGAGCCATCCGGATGACCCGATGACTCATTTAAGCCGCTGACGCTCCCACTACTTCACCCACCGAAGTCTCGTGACTCGGCAAACGACGGCAACCTGAGTTACCTTTCATTTATGGCTGGATTCGCTTCCAGAGTCACTTCGAAGGCGCGGGGTAAGCGGCATGCTCACGGGCCGGTTCAAGCCGCGAACCGGGAGACACGGGTTCTGGAACTCCATCGCCAGCATGCCTTGCTGCAACCGGGGGGTACATCGGGTGAACACCCCAAGTTCCACCCCGGCACACCCCACGTCCCACCCCCGGTATCCCGCGACACCACCCTGCCGGCCGACCTGCCTGGGCCTGCGTGGATCGGTCTGGATCGGTCCGGATCTTTTGCGCGGCTCCGGCCACGAGGGGAAACTGGCTCGTGATGGACCTGCTAGAGCGAGAGGCCGTGCTCCAGGACCTTGCCGGTCACCTGCGGGCGGCCGTGAACGGCCCTGGACGTCTGGCCCTTGTGCGCGGCGAGGCCGGCATCGGCAAGACCGCCGTCGTGCACCACCTGGCCCGGCTGGCTGATCCCAACGTCCGGGTCCTGATCGGCGCCTGTGACCCGCTGGCCACACCCCGCCCCCTGGGCCCTCTGATGGACTTGGCCCCGCGCCTGGGCCGGGCGGTACGCGCTGCCCTGAGCGGGGCGTTGGCCGGCCCCTGCCGTTCTGATGAGGTCTTCGACTGTCTGCTCGCCGACCTGAGCGCCTATCCCAGCCTGCTGGTCCTGGAGGACATCCACTGGGCCGATGAGGCCACGATGGACCTGCTGCGTTACCTGGCCCGGCGCCTGCCGAGCGTTCCGGCGCTGGTGGCGGCCACCTACCGCGACGACGAGATCGGCCGCACCCACCACCTGACCTCTCTCCTCGGCACCCTGGCCGGCTATCCGTGGGTGTACCGCCACGACCTGGCTCCCTTCAGCCGCCGGGCCGTGGCCCGGCTGGCCACCGGACACGCGGTCGACGCCGAGCAGCTGTACCGCGTCTCCGCCGGCAACCCGTTCATCGTCACCGAGGTCCTCGCTGCCCCCGCCGAGCCCATCCCCGCCACGGTGCGCGAGGCCGTCGCCGGTCGCCTGACCGGTCTCTCGGCCGCAGCGCGCACCGTCGTCGACGTGCTGGCCGTCCTGGGGCGCCGGGTCTCGCTGCCGCTGCTGGCCGGCATCCTGCCGGCCCCGGAGGAGGCGCTCGATGAGGCCGTGGCCTGCGGGATTGTCTGCACCGACGGACAGGTGACCGAGTTCCGCCAGGAGCTGACCCGGCTGGCGGTGCTGGAGGCCGTTCCCGCCACCTACCGTCTGCAGGTACACCAGCACGTGCTGGCGGCGATGCGGTCCGGTCCGGTCGCTGCGGATGATCTGGCACTGCTGGCCGATCATTCCGAGGGCGCCGGGGATCCGACCGCCGTGCTGGAGTACGCGCCCGCAGCGGCCGCCCGTGCTGCCGCATTGGGCGCGCACCAGGAAGCGGCCGCGCAGTACGCCCGCGCGCTGCGGTACGCCGACCGCCTGCCGCCCGACCAACAGACCTCCCTTCTGGAGGGCCATTCACGGGCCTGTCTCCTGTCCGGCCGGCTGGACGAGGGGGTCGCTTCCCGCCGTACGGCGGTGAGGCTGCGCCGAACGCTCGGCGACCGGCTGCGCGAGGGCGAGAACCTGCGCTGGCTGTCGTGCTGGCTGTGGCCGTCCGGGCGGACCGCCGAGGCCGGACAGACCGGCCTGGATGCAGTGCGGGTACTCGAAGGACTGGGGCCGAGCCGGGAGCTGGCCTGGGCGTACCTGAACCTCTGTCAGCTGGCCTGCTACGAGCACGAAGGGGTGGCAGTGGTCGCCGCCCGTGCCGCGCAGGCGATCGCTCTGGGTGAGCGCTTCGGCGATGCGGGGGTGGTCGTCCAGGCCCGCTTCCACGCCGCGGCGGCACGAGCGCTGAGCGAAGGGTGCGGCTGGGGGGACTGCGAACAGGCGGTGTCCGGCGCGATGGCACAGGATCTGCCGGTGGACGCGGGCTTCATGGAGCTCGTCATGTGCTGGTTCGCCGCGCTGCAGCGTGATGCCGCCCGGACCACTGCGGCCGTGAACCGGGCGGAAGCCCATTGCCTCGATCGCAACCTGCTGTCCTACCTGCTGTGCACGAGGGCCTGGGGCAGCTGGGGGCTGCTGAACCGGGGCTTGTGGACCCAGGCCGAGGATGCCGCACAGGACGTCCTGTCCCATCCCGGTTCGCCACCGGTCGGCCGGGCCGTGGCCCTGACCGTCCTGGGCCTGGTGCGGGCCCGTCAGGGCAAGGCCCAGGTGTCGCCGCTGCTGGAGCAGGCGGCGGGCCTGGTCGACACGGACTGCCTGCTGGACACGGGCCTGGGGTGGGAGGCCCGGGTCGAGGCGGCCTGGCTGGCCGGTGACCACGAGCTGGTGCAGGAAGAGGCACGACGCGGTCTGGCCGCGTTGGCGGAGCGTACCCATCCCTGGCTGTCCGGGCCCCTGGCCTGCTGGATCCGCCGCGCCGGAGGAGCACCCCCGCAGGTGCCGGCGGCCGAACCCTACGCGCTGGAGCTGGCCGGTGACTGGGCCGGCGCCGCGGCACGATGGGACAGGCTCGGCTGCCCGTACGACGCCGCGCTGGCCCGCCTGTCCGGCGACGCAGCCGCGCTGCAGCAGGCCCTGGCCGCCTTCGAGGCCCTCGGCGCCCGGCCGGCCGTGGCGCGCACCCGCGCCGTGATGCGCACCCGCGGTGTCCGCCCGGTCCGGCGTGGTCCGCGGGCGGCCACCCGGGCCAATCCGTACGGGCTGACCAACCGGGAGCTGGACGTCCTGAAGCTGCTGTACGAGGGCCTGTCGGATGCCGAGATCGCCGCCCGCCTCTACATCGCCCCCAAGACCGCCGGGCATCACGTGGGCGCGGTACTGGCCAAACTCGGCGTCCACACCCGCCACGAAGCCGCCCGCAAACTCCACCCCGAGCACTGACGGCGCTCCGTAGTGGTTCACCCGACCGGCCTCCGACGGAAGCGGGCTTCGGTCAGGGAGGCGGGCTTGCTCCGCGTCACCGCAACGGCGTCGACGAGGTCCGTTCATCGCGAAACGAGCCCATGGCGGTTCTGCTGCCCTGGTTGGAGTACAGGCTCGTAGAACTGCCCCGCCGCAGCGCCTCGAGTGAGTCCCGTAGGAGCCGGCTCTCCGGCACAGCACGGCGGGCCCGACTCTCACCGGGACCGGGAACCCGTCACACCCGGCAGGTCTCACCCGTCGCCAGCGACCGCTCCGCGGCCGCCAGGATCTCCACCACCCGCAGGCCGAAGGCCACCCCGCACGGGTGCGCCGCCCCGCCGTCCGCCGCGGCGACCAGTGCGTCGAGCGCCCGCCCGAAGCCGGCCAGCGGGCTCTCGTTGCGCTCAGGCATCCGCACCAGCCCGGCCTCACCCCGTACTTCGAGGCTCACCCCCGAGACGGCGGCCGCTTTCGGGGTGGTGAGGCTCAGCGTGGCGGTGCTGGAGGCGCCCTCGGCGTGCCGGAGCACCAGGTGCACCGTGTCGCCGGGCCCCGCCGCGGCCGTCACCCGCACGACGTCCCCGAGCACCGGCAGCAGGACGGACAGCGCGTGCGGCCCGACGTCCCACAGGGCGCCCTTCTCGTGCCGCCACGGCGAGGCGGCGTACGGGCTGTCGCTCCCGGCGGCGTACACCGAGCCGAGCCACTCGCAGCGGGCGGTGAACCACTCGCCCGGCGCCGACCGCCCTGACTGCTCGGCGAGCCAGGCCGCCTGGTCCCCGCCGAAGCGGAGGGTGAAGAAGACCACCGAGGCGCGCCCGGCCCGCTCGACGGCGTCGGCCACCCGCCGGGCCTCGGGCACCGTGAGCGCCACCGGCTTGTCCAGCAGCAGGTGGCACCCGGCCTCGGCGGCCCGGACCGCCAGCTCGGCCTGGACGGACGGCGGCAGCGCGATCGAGACGGCGTCCACCTCGGTCAGCAGCCGGTCGAGGCCGTCCGGCCCGCCGTACCCGGGCACCTCGTGCTCGGCTGCGAGCGCCGCCGCCGCCTCGGGCCGCCGGCCCCAGACTCCGGCGAACTCCACCTCCGGGTGCGCGGCCAGCGCGGGCGCGTGCACCCGCCCGGCCCACGGCCCGGTACCCAACAGCCCTACCCGCATGCCTCCGCCTCCGTCCCGCACCGCCACCTCCACCGCCGACGGCCGCCCCCGGCGGCCCCGTCACCGTCAGTCCCGGACCGACTCCAGCGGCTCACCGCTGCTGCCGCCCAAGGTCTCGGGGTGGTCGGCACGGGCCTTGGCCGCCCGGCGCTTGAACAGCCAGGCCGAGAACGCACCGCCGAGCACGGCGGCGGCCAGGCCGATGTAGGAGAAGTCCTTCAGCCACTTCTCGGCCACCTTGCCCACCTGGTAGACCAGCAGCGTGGTGCCACCGGCCCAGATGACACCGCCGAGCACGTTGGCGACCAGGAACTTCCAGTACGGCATCCGCAGCGCACCCGCGAGCGGACCGGCGAAGATCCGCAGCAGGGCGATGAACCGGCCGAAGAAGACCGCCCACATGCCCCACCTGTGGAAGGAGCGTTCCGCACTGTCCAGATGGTCGGGCCCGAAGTGCTTGGGGAACCTGCGGCCGAGCTTCTCGAAGAGCGGTTTGCCGCCCTTGCGCCCGATCGAGTAGCCGATCGAGTCACCGATGATCGCCCCGAGGACCGCGCAGATCGCCACCCCCCAGGGATTGACCGCACCGGTGGCGGCCATGATGGACGCCGTGACCAGGGCGATCTCACCGGGCAGCGGAATGCCGAGGCTCTCCAGTCCGATGATCAGTCCGACCAGCGCGTAGACCGCCGCCGGGGGGACACTCTCGATCCACTGATCGATGTGCAAGGCCGGTTACCTCCGTGGGCAGGACGAGACGGCGCGTCTCGCCCGAAACGAGCAGGAAGGGCCCGCGTTCCCCTACGAGTCCCCGTGAGGGCAGCCTAACCCGACGGCCGGCCCGCACCGGTAACGGACAGTGCCCGCCTTTGGTTCCTACCGCCGGCCGCCACCGGCCGGCTCCCGCCCGGTGAAACGCAGCACCACCACCGACGGTCGCCAAGCCCCGACCGGCGGCAGCCGGGCCCCGAACGGGATCAGCGCGCCGCGCGGCCCCGGCCCCGGAGCAGCAGCACGTCCCGGAGCTCGACGGTGCCCGGGTGCGCGGTGCCCGGGTGCGCGGTGGCCGGCCCGGCACGTTCGTCGGCGTCCGTGGCGAAGTGCGTCGGCGGCACCCGGTAGCCCCGGCTGCGCAGCCGTCCCGCAGTGGCCAGGCGGCCGAACCGGCGCGGCACCGCGTCCAGGACGAAGCCGGCACCTTCACGGTCGGCGGTGCTGCGGGCGAGGTCTCCGGACCGTCGGGCTGATCCACCGTCTTCCGGCTCTCCTCCGCCTGACCCGCACCTGGTCCGACGCCTGCGCTCCGGCACCGCGCCGGCGGCTCGGCCGGTCAGCCGAGACCGAACGCGCCGTCGGGCGGCGGCGGGGAGTCCTGGGCGTCCGCGTCCCGTACCGGCCGGCTGCGGCCGATCAGCCGGGCCAGGTCGGGACCCTCGCAGAGCCGGGCCGGGAACGGGTCGGCGGCCAGGCGGCGGCCGAGTTCCCCGGCCGGCAGCGGGCGGTCGGAGCCGATCAGCAGGATGTTGCCGTAGCGGCGGCCGCGCAGGACGGAGGGTTCGGCGGCCAGGGCGGTGTACGGGAAGACCGCGCTCACGGTCGCGGCCTGGGCCCTGGCGAAGGCGAGCGGCGGCCCGTCGGCGAGGTTGGCGGCGTAGCAGCCGCCGGGGCGCAGGACGGCCCGCACCTGCTGGAGGAACTCCAGGGAGGTGAGGTGCGCGGGGGTGCGCGAGCCGTGGAAGACGTCCGCCACCACCAGGTCCGCACGTCCCGCCGGGGTGTCGCGCAGCCCCTCGCGGGCGTCCCCGATCGCGACCTCGATCCCGGACGGCCACGGCAGGTGGTCGGCGATCAGCCGTATCAGCGGGCCGTCCACCTCGACCACCCGCTGGCGCGACCCCGGCCGGGTGGCGGCCAGGTAGCGCGGAACGGTGAGCGCGCCGCCGCCCAGGTGCAGCGCCTCCAGTGGCTCCCCGGTGGGTGCGAGGGCGTCGAGGAGGTGGGCGATCCGCTGGATGTACTCGAACTCCAGGTGGGTGGGGTCGGCGAGGTCCACGTACGACTGGGTGGTGCCGTTCAGGGTCAGCAGCCAGCCGTGCTCGCGGTCGAGGTCGGGCATCAGCTTCGCGGTGCCGAGCGCGACCTCCCGCTCGACCGGGCGGGCCTCCTCCCGCTCCGCCTCCTCCCCGCTCATGCGGGCGGCGCCGGGAAGTACGCGCCGATCCAGCGGTCCAGCTCCGCGAAGGTCTGGGCGCGGGCCTGCTCGCCGGAGAGCACCAGGTCGTGCATCCCGCCCTCGATCCGGACGGTGGTGACGTGGCGTCCCAGGCGGGGTGCGAGCGCGGCGATGTCGTCGGCCCGCAGGACGGCGTCGCGCTGGAGCATCGCCGGGTCCCACTTGGTGGTGACGATGGACGCGGTGGAGGCCATCAGCAGGACCGGGCAGTCGATGGCGAGGCCCTGGCGGATCCGGCGGTGGCCCTGCTGGATGGCGGCCAGCCAGCCGGCGTAGAGCGGGAAGCCCTCGGCCGGCTTGAGGGTCAGGTCGAAGTCCCAGCTGCCCCGGTGGTCACGGTGCAGGCTGTGCACGTAGTGCGGGTTGATGGCCGTGGGCAGCACCCGGGTCGGGGCGAGCCGGCCCATCGCCTCGACGGCGGGCGCGCCGAGGGTGCGCACGGCCGGGGCGGCGGGCATCGCCAGGAAGGGGCTGTTCAGGAAGAGCCCGTCGAGCAGTCCGCGCCGCGCCCGGCGGGCGGCCCAGAGCGCGGCGATCAGCCCGCCGGTGGAGTGGCCGTTGAGCAGCAGCTGGGTGTGCCCGTCGACGTCCCGGATGATCCGGACGGCCTCGTCCAGCTCCTCGTCGTAGGCCCGCAGGTCACGGACGAAGTTCGGCGACTGGTGCGGCCTCAGCGACCGCCCGTACTTGCGCAGGTCCAGGGCGTAGAAGGAGAAGCCCGCCGCGACGAAGTGCTCGGCCAGATTGGTCTGGAAGAAGTAGTCGGTGTAGCCGTGGAGGTAGAGCACGGCCCGCTGGGCCCCGGGGACCAGCCGCCTGACCAGGGTCGCGCTGACGTCACCCTCCTCGTCGGCGACCAGCGGCAACTCGGCCGCCTCGTACGGGGCACCCAGGATGTCTTCTCGGAACTCCACGTCTGCTGCCGCACCCTATCTCTGTCTGACCTGCCGTTACCGGAGCACCGACGATACCGGTCGGGCTCCTGGTCTCAGCCCTCGGCGCCGTCCGGGACCGGTGCGGCCCCGCCGCGCAGGACGGTGATCACGCCGAGGCCCGCCGCACTGACCGGGACGGCGAGCAGCGCACCGAGGATCCCGGCCACCCCGGCGCCCGCCACCACGGCGACCATGATGGTGGCGGGGTGCAGTTCGACGGTCCGGCTCTGGATCACCGGCTGCAGGATGTTGCCCTCGATCATCTGCACGGCGAGCACCACCCCGAGCGTCCACAGTGCGGTGCCGAGACCGCCGTCCGCGAGCGCCACCAGGACGGCCACCGTCCCCGACAGGAACGCCCCCACGAACGGGATGTACGCGCCCATGAACACCAGCGCGCCCAGCCCCGCCGCGCCCGGCACCCCGAGGACGACCAGGCCGACGGTGATGAAGGCGGCGTCGATCAGGGCGATCAGGGTGGTGCCGCGCATGAACCCGGCCAGCGCGGCGAACGCCTTCCGCCCGCAGGCGATCACCGTCTCGGCCCGGTCGTCCGGCAGCACCGAGCGGACCAGGTCGCCGCTGCGGTGGCCGTCGCGCAGGAAGAAGAAGACCAGTGCCAGGGTCAGCACGGCGCCGGTGATCACCTGGGTGGCGAACCCGAGTCCCGAGAGGAGACCGTTGGCCAGCGAGGAGACCAGCGAGCTCCCCGAACCGGCGGACTGCGAGAGCGCGTACCTGATCTTCTCGCCGAGCGGCCCGAACCAGGAGGCCAGCTGATCACCGGCCTGCCGCAGCGAGTCGGCGATCTGCGGGGCGCTGTGCACCAGCGAGTTGGTCAGCACGGCCAGCACCACGAACACCGCGACCAGCAGCGCCGCACAGGTCAGCGCGGCCGCCGCGCCGCGTCCCAGGCCACGGTCCACCAGCCTCGGCATCACGGGCTGGAGCAGCGCCGTGGCCAGCAGCGCCAGGATCACCGGAACCGTGGCCGCCCGCAGCGAGACGAGGGCGAAGACGACGAACCCGGCCACCGCGAGGAAGAGGATCACGGCGGCCGACCACGCGGCCGCGCTCCGCACCACGGGCGGCAGCGAGTGGTACGGCCTGCGGTCGTCCCCGGGCCGGCCGTCCGACGCTCCCGGGGGTGTGGGATCTGCCGACATTCCCGCCTGCACCTCCGACTAGCCGGCCGTGGTCAGGCCCATCTCAGCACGCGATCCGACGGAACGCCCGGTCTCCCGGCCTCGGCGCGTCCACCTCGGCAGCGCAGGGAGGCCGGGAAGGCGCGGTCGAGCGCGCGGGCACCGGGCACCGGGCGGCTCCTGCCCGTACCGCTGACCGCGGACCGCTTACCGCCTGCGGTCCAGGACCCGGCGCAGCACACCGATCCGGTTGCTGGTCATCGAGTCCACTCCCGCTGCCGCCAGCCTGAGCATGGTGCGGCGGGTGTCCACCGTCCAGGTGCTGACGGCGAGTCCGAGCTCGTGCGCGGCGTCCACGTAGAGCGGGTCGACCAGGCCGAAGGGCGGGTTGACGTAGCGCGGGCGGAGGTCGTCCAGCAGCGGGCGGCCCGGCAGCCGGGGGTGGTTCCAGGTGAGGGCGAGCTCCGCGTCCGGCGCGTGTTCCCGTACCGCGAGCATGGCGGCGACCGGGCCGCAGAAGCCGACCCGGTCCTCCGCTCCGAGGCCGGTGACGGCCGCCCAGGTGGCGGCCGCCGGCGCGGCGTCGTCGAGGTCGATGAGCAGCTTGGCCGCCGGGGTGGCGGCGACCGCCTTCAGCGCCTCGGCGAGGGTCGGCACGCGCAGTTCGCCGCTGCCGATCTCGCCGAGCCGGTCGAGGGTGACCGAGCCGATCCGGCGGGGGTCGCCCCAGAGCCGGTCGAGGGTGCGGTCGTGCAGCAGGACGGGGACGCCGTCGCGGGTGAGCTGGACGTCCACCTCGACGGCGTCGGCCCCGGCGGCGAGCGCGGACTCGACCGAGGGGAGGGTGTTCTCGCGGTGGCGGTACGGGTCGCCGCGGTGGGCGACGGCGAGCACCGGACGGGAAGACGGAGCGGGCACGGTTATCTCACTCGGCGGTGTGTGGCGGAACATGGCGGACCATGATGACAGCTCGTCAGCTGCGACGTTCCACGACCACGTTGGTCGACTTGATGACGGCGGTGGCGGGGGCGCCGGGGACGAGGTTGAGCTCCTCGGCCGACTCCCGGCTGATCAGCGACACCACCCGGAACGGACCGGCCTGGATCTCCACCTGCGCGGCCACGTCCCCGAGCAGCACGTCGGTGACGATGCCGGGGAAGCGGTTGCGGGCGGACGAGGGGCGGCCCTCCGACTCGGCGTTCTCGGGCCTGGCCAGCTCACGGGCGAAGGAGGCCAGTTCGGCACCGGCGATGATCCGGTGGCCGTGCTCGTCCCGCTGGGCCGCGAGCCGCCCCGCGTCGACCCAGCGCCGCATGGTGTCGGCACTCACGCCGAGCATCGCCGCGGCCTCGCCGATGCGATAGGGGTTGATCGGCCGGTCGGGCTGGCCCATGAGTGCTCCTGGCGGTGTGGTCCGGTGGGTGCTGATCCCGTCCGGGCCATCCTGCCGTACGCCGGGGGACCCCCGTCACCATCCCCCGTATGCCGGGCGCCACCATTGACCTGTCTTAAATAGTATGAATTGGGCACGATCGCATGTATCCGGCCGTTGCCCGATCTGACGGTACAGAGAACTGAAGAGGAGATCCGGATGGCACCCGGGGCGGAGTCGGTCCCGTTCGCGTTCGTCGCCGAGGCGGAGCGCTACCAGAGCAACGTCACCCCGCCCGCGCGGGAACGGCGTTCGATGAAATCGGTCCTGGGCGGGGTGCTGGTCACCCTGCTGGTGGTGGCGGCCCTGACCACGGCCGTCCTGGTGGGCATGTCGGCCCTGAGCACCCCCACCACCTGATCCGAGCCGCCCCCGGCGACCCGGCCCCGCCGGGTCGCCGGGGAGCGCCGGGCCGGACACCTCACCTCGCCCCCGCAGCGCCGGCGAGCTGGTCACCGCCCCCGAACAGTTCCCGCCGCACCGTGTCGCCCGCCGTGAGCACCGCCCCGGCCAGCACCGCACCGCCGCCCGCCGTCCCGGCCCGGACCTCGGTGCGCAGCGGCAGCAGCCCGGCCAGCCGGCGCTCCACCAGTGCGGCCAGCCGTTCGCCGCCCGCCCGTCCGATCTCGCCGCCCAGGACCACGCAGCCCGGGTCGAGCACCGCACAGACCGCCGCCGCGCCGACCGCGATCCGCTCGGCGAGCTCGTCCAGGAAGGCCGCCGCGGCCGGGCCGCCGCCGAGCGCGGTGCGGACCACCTCCTCGGCCCGGGTCACCACGTCGGCCTGCGCCCGCGCCCGGGGCGGCCGGCCGGCCGCCGGCTCCGGGAGGCCGTGCGCGGCGGCCAGGGCGCAGATCGCGGCACTGTTCGCCAGGGAGTGGAACCCGCCCTCGCAGCCGGCGGCACTCGGGAGGGTCCCGGTGCCGGGCACCGGCAGGAAGCCGATCTCACCGGTGCCGCCCGAGGCTCCCCGCCGCAGCCGTCCGTCCAGCACGACGCCGGCGCCGACGCCGTGGCCGAGCCAGAGCAGGACGAAGGTGTCCCGGTCCCGGGCGGCGCCGATCCGGTGTTCGGCGACCGCGGCCAGGTTGACCTCGTTCTCCAGGATCAGTCCGGTGCCGTGTTCGGCCCGCAGGGCGGCCAGCAGTCCGGCGTGCCAGCGGGGCAGCCCGCCCGAGCCGTAGAGCTCGCCGGTGGCCGGGTCCACCAGGCCCGGCGCGCCGACCGCCACGGTGTGCAGGACCTCGGCTCCGGCCTCCCGCGCGCGCTCGCGCAGGGTGCGGACCGTACGGGCGGCGACGTCCCCGGTGGCGGCGCCGGCACCGGCCCGGATCTCGGCGGTGGCGAGCGTACGGCCCGTCAGGTCGGCGACCACCAGGCTGACGCCGGCCTCCCGGATGTCGAGGCCGCCCAGGTGGGCCCGGTCCGCAACCAGGGCGTACAGCCGGGCGTTGGGGCCGCGGCGCACCTCCCCGCTCTCACCGACCACCGCGACCAGGCCGCTGCGCTGCAGCCGTTCCAGCAGGTCGGCCACGGTGGGACGGGAGAGGCCGGTGAGGCTGCGCAGTTCGGGAGCGGTCAGGGGGCCCTGACCGAGCAGCAGGTCCAGCGCCAGCCGGTCGTTGATGGCGCGGGCGGTGCTCGGGGTGGCCGTGCGCGCGGTGGTCATGGGAATGCATCCTTCCAGAGGTTTCTATCAGGTTCCCTGCCTGATAGCTTATCGAACGCCAGGGCCGTGCCCGCACCGCCGGGCCGCGCCGTACTGTCCGGGAGGGGACGAGGCCATGCCGCACCAGCAGCACGCACGGGGCTCCGGGACCGCCGGCCGGGCCAGGGTGAGCGTCGCCCTGGTCTTCGCCGTGCACGGCGCGGTGACCGGCAGTTTCGTCACCCGCATCCCGTGGCTCCAGGACCACCTCCACCTGAGCCCCGGTCAGCTGGGCCTGGCCCTGGTCTCCCCCGCACTCGGCGCCTCGTTCGCGATGCCGCTCGCCGGCCGGATCGTGCACCGCTTCGGCGCCCGCGCCGCCGTCCGGGGCCTGCTGACGCTCTGGTGCCTCGCGCTGGCCCTGCCCGCGCTCGCGCCCGGCCTCGCCACGCTCTGCCTCGCCCTGCTGGTCTACGGCGGCACCTCGGGGATGGCGGACGTCGCGATGAACGCCCAGGGCGTCGAGGTCGAGGAGCGCCTCGGCCGCTCGATCATGTCCGGTCTGCACGGGATGTGGAGCGCCGGCGGCCTGGTCGCCTCCGGATTCGGCGTGCTCGCCGCCCGCCAGCAGCTGGACGCACGGCTCCAACTCGCCGTCACCGCAGTGGTACTGGCGCTGCTGGCGCAGCCCGCCTGCGCCGGTCTGCTCGACGTCCGCCCCGCACCGGAGGCCGAGGCCCCACCGCGCTTCGCGCTGCCGCCCCGCTCGGCGCTGGTGATCGGCCTGGTCGGGTTCTGCGCCGTCTTCGCCGAGGGCGCCAGCATGGACTGGAGCGGCGTCTACCTGCGGGACGTCACCGGCTCCTCGGCCGGTACCGCCGCCGCCTGCTACACCGCCTTCGCCGCCACCATGACCGCCGCCCGGCTGACCGGGGACCTGGTGATCCGCCGTCTCGGACCGGTCCGCGCGGTCCGGCTCGGCGGGGCCGTCGCCACCCTCGGCGGCCTCCTGGTGGTCGCGGCGGACACCCCCGGTGTGGCCGTCCCCGGCTTCGCACTGATCGGCGTCGGCATCGCCGTCGTCGTCCCGCTGGCCTTCGCGGCGGCCGGGCGCAGCGGTCCCGATCCGAGCCGGGCCATCGCGGGTGTCGCCACCGTCACCTACACCTCGGGGCTGGTCGCGCCCGCGATCGTCGGCGGCATCGCGCAGGCCACCTCGCTGACGGTCTCCTTCACCGTGGTGACGCTGCTGGCGGCCGCGCTCGTGGCGGGCGCGGGTGCCCTCCGGCGGCGACCGCGCGGCGGCCCGCCCGAGAGCGCCGCCCCGGACCTGGAGCGCTCCACCGGCTGAGCACCGGGCCGCCGCAGACACCGGAGCGCGGCGGCCCGGCAGCTGTGCACCACGCGGGAGCGGGACCGGAGCGGCGCGGGCGCAGGGGCGCGGTCCTGGACGTCCCGCGGTGCGGGCCGACGCACCGGGCATGGCATCCTCGCTCCCATGGACCTCGCAGCCCGACCCCCGTTCTCCGCCCTCCGCAACCCGGTCGGGGCCCACGTACCCGTCGCCGGGCGCGGGCTGGCGGGCACCGGGCTCGCGTACGCGCGCAAGGTCGGCGCGGAGGCGGTCCAGGTCTTCGTCGCCAATCCGCGCGGCTGGGCCACCCCGGAGGGCAACCCGGCCCAGGACGAGGAGTTCCGCGCGGCCTGCACGGCAGCCGGCATACCGGCGTACGTCCACGCCCCCTATCTGATCAACTTCGGTTCGGACTCCGGCGCGACCAGGACCCGCTCCGCCGCGTCACTGCGCCACTCGCTGCTGCGCGCCCACCGGATCGGCGCGCTCGGTGTGGTGGTGCACACCGGTTCGGCGGTGGGCCGGGCGGCGGACGGCACCTCCCGCCACGCGGCGGCGATGGCCCAAGTACGCGAGGACGTCAGGCCGTTGCTGGACGAACTCGACGCGCTCGGCGACGACGCCCCCTGGCTGCTGCTCGAACCGACCGCCGGGCAGGGCAGTTCGCTCTGCTCGCGGATGGAGGACCTGGCCGCGTACGCCGCCGCACTCGACCACCACCCGAGGGTCGGCGTCTGCCTGGACACCTGCCACGCCTTCGCCGCCGGGCACGACCTCGCGGCCCCGGACGGCGTCGGGCGGACGCTGGACGCGCTGCTCGCCGCCGTCGGCCCCGGACGGCTGCGGCTGATCCACGCCAACGACTCGATGGACGTGGTCGGCGCCCGCAAGGACCGGCACGCCAACATCGGCACCGGGCACATCGGCGCGGAGGCCTTCCGCACGCTGCTGGCCCACCCGGCCACCGAGGGCGTCCCGCTGATCATCGAGACCCCGGACGGCCGGCACGACCCCGACCGCGTCGAAGGCGCCCGCCACACCGCCGACCTCGACCTGCTCAAGCGCCTGCGCACCGAGGCCCGGCCGGCGCCCGGACGCTGACCCGCCTTCCGTTCTCGAGCTCCGGGTGCGGACAATGAGCGTCCCACCCACATGCAGGAGGCCCAGGTGTTCCGCCGCTGGTGGTTCGTCGGACTGTTGCGCGGCGAACCCGAGTCCGCCGCCCCGCGCCGTCACCACTCCAAGGAGCAGGACGAGTTGGTGCGCCGCGAGTGGGAGGTGCTGCGCGAGCGGTTGACCGTCCACGCGAGCGAGCGGGTCACCACGGCCGGGGAGATCATCCAGGCCGCCGAACTCCGGCTGGCCCCCGAGGAGGCGTCCGCCCGCCGGGACTACCTGTGGGCGCTGGAGGCGTACGAGGCCGCCGGCCGGCTCCTCGACGACGCGACCGACCTGCCGGACCTGGCGGCCGCCGCGGTGCTGGCCGAACGCGCGGTCGAGCGGCTCGCGGCTGCGCACGCCGTCCACGCCGGGCTGCGGCCCACCGCACCGGTGCTGCGCTGCTTCTACAACCCCCTGCACGGGAGCGCCTCGCCCACGGCCGGCCGGAGCCCGAAGAAGGAGCGGCAGCGGCCCAGGACCAGCGCCCGGCAGGCGGCGGCCGACCGCAGGCCCGCCTGCACCGACTGCCGCCGGGCCATCCTGGCCGGCCAGACGCCCGATGTGCTGCCCGCCCTGCTCCCCGCCAAGGCCGCCGGGCGCAGCGGCGGCCCGCTGCTGGTGCCGTACTACGCGGTCCCCCAGCAGTGGTCCCCGTGGTCCGTGAGCGCCTGCGGCGCGTACGACGACCAGGCGCCCGCGCTGGTCCTGCGCGGCGGGCACCGACGCGACCGGGACCGCAAGGGCTGAGGCCGGGCCGACGGTTCGCGGCGGATCGGCCCGACGCGGGAATCACCGGACAGGCATTAGGCTCGCCGGATGCTCCACGAACCGCCGCCGGCCGCCGCAGCGCCGACCGCGCTGTGCGCCCCGGCCCCGCACGGCCCGACCCCGGCGGATCCACCGCCGACGGCCGGGGCGGCCCCGCCCCGGGCGCGCCCGGACCGCTCGCCGTGGCTGCGGCTCGGCCTGCTGCTGGCGATCCTCGGGGCGGCGGCCGCCTCGCTGCTGTTCTGGGACCCGACCCGGGTGCTGACCACGGGGGCACCGGGGCTGTGGCGGCTGCCGGTCTTCGCCCTGGTCTACGCCCTCGGGACGCTGGTGTTCGTGCCCAAGCCCGCCCTGAACACCGCCGCCGGGCTGCTCCTCGGCATCGGCTGGGGGCTTCCGCTGGCCGTGGCCGGCACCACCCTCGGCGCGGCCGTCGCCTTCGCGCTGGGACGGCTGCTCGGCCGCGACGCCCTCCGCCCGCTGCTGAAGGCCAAGGCGCTGGCCGCGCTCGACCGCCGGCTCACCGAACAGGGCTTCCGCAGCGTGCTGCTGCTCCGCCTCGTCCCCGGCATCCCGTTCCAGGCGGCCAACTACGGCGCCGCCTTCTCCGGCGTACGGGCGCTGCCGTTCCTCTGCGGCACCGCCCTCGGGGTCCTGCCCGGTACCGCCGCCTACGTGCTCGCGGGCGCCAGTGCGGGATCTCCCGGCTCCCCCGCCTTCCTGCTCTCCGCCGCCGCGATCGGCCTGATGACCGTCCTCAGCCTGCTCTCCCTCTGGCGCACCTCCCGCCGCCGCAGCAAGAACGCCCTCGTGGCGCCGCAGCCGACGCAGGTGGGCACCGGGGACGGCCGCTGACCCCGCCGCCGGGTGCCCGCCTGCGGCCAAATTCGCTGTCAGCCCGTCAGTGCCACCCGCCACAATGTCCGGCATGAGCACCGACTCCGCTTCCGCCCGCCCGGTCCGTGTCGAGCCGCCGATGGCCGCCGACGAGACGGCGATGCTGTCCGCCTGGCTGGACTTCCACCGGGCCACGCTCGCCGTCAAGTGCGAGGGCCTGACGGCCGAGCAGCTCCGGCTGCGCTCCGCCGCCCCCTCGTCCCTCTCCCTGCTCGGCCTGGTGCGGCACCTGGCCGAGGTGGAGCGCTACTGGTTCCAGATCATCCTCTCCGGCGGCGACGCGAAGAGCCTGTACTGCGAGGAGGACCGGGACGGCGACTTCAACCAGGTGGACACCGCCGACGCCGACGAGGCGTTCGCCACCTGGCGGACCCAGGTCGAACTGGCCCGCGAGGCCGCCGCCGGCGTCCCGCTGGAGACGCCCGGCAAGAAGCTCCGCGCCGGCGAGCAGGTGACGCTGCGCTGGATCCTGGTCCATATGATCGAGGAGTACGCCCGGCACAACGGACACGCCGATCTGATCCGGGAATTGATCGACGGCACCACCGGCGAGTGAAGCTGTTACACGATCGTTGACAGGGAGTCAATTCGCCACCGACAGACACCGATATGGTCTACGCGCGCAACCGTTGACCGGACTGTGACGTCGCAGCAGATACCGAACCGGCCTGCTCGCCACGTACCGTACGGCGGTCGCGAGCGGGCACCGGAGCGGTGATCAGTGCGATACTCGGACAGTTCCGACGAGTGGATGACGTGTCAAAAGGACACGAACACCCGGGGGGACGGTACGGGACGAGGCAAGGAGGCGCGGCATGGGAGCACTTCGCGACGAGCACCACAACGGGTGGTTGATGCCTTCCGGCAACTACGCCGCGGCGGTGTACGACGATCCGTGGGCGACGCAGGCGGTGGCACCCGTGGCCCCGGCCGCCCAGGACGCCCCGGCACCGGCGAGGATCGTCTCGCTGAAGCCCACCGGCTTCGAGTCCGCCCGCACCGTCGGCGAACACATCCGCGAGGGCGTCCCGGTGGTCATGGACGTGACCGAGATGGACGAGGCCGAGGCCAAGCGCATGGTCGACTTCGCCTCCGGCCTGGTGTTCGGCACCCGGGGCGGGATCGAGCGGATCGCCCGCCGGGTGTTCCTGCTCACCCCCGCCGACGTCGAGGTGATGGTGATCGACCGGCCGCTCGACGAGACCGGTTTCTTCAACCAGAGCTGAGCCGAGAGGCAGTGCCCGGTCCGTCCGCGGACGGACCTGCGGCACACCCCGCCACAGACCGGGGACGACACCACGTCGTCCCCGGTCTTTTTGCTGGTCAGTGGCCTACCAGGACGTCTCGGATGAGAGCTGCAACAAACGAATGAGACATTGATGTCTCACTTGAACTACACTCGAAGCATGGCTACTGATCGCGACTCCGTCCTCGAGGCAGCCGTCGGCGTGCTCTCCCGGCGCCCGACCGCCCACCTCGACGAGGTCGCGCGCGCCGCCGGCATCAGCCGGGCCACGCTGCACCGGATCTTCCCGGGCCGCGACGCCCTGATCCGCGAGGTCGGCGCACTGGGCCTGCGCAAGTTCGCGACGGCCCTGGACAGCGCGGCGATCGAATCCGGCGACGCGCAGTCGGCACTGCGCCGTCTGGTGGACGCCGTCGTCCCCGACGCCGCGCTGTGCGCCTTCCTCGCGGGTGAGAACCAGCTGTACGACGACCCCGAGATCAACGAGCTCTGGGAGATCCAGGACGCCCGGGTCCGCGCGCTCTTCCTGCGCGGCCAGAAGGAGGGCGTCTTCCGGATCGAGCTCTCGGCCGGCTGGCTCAGCGAGGCGTTCTTCGATCTCGTCGCCGGCGTCGGCTGGGCCGTCCAGGACGGGCGGCTCGCACCGCGTGACGGTGCCTACTCGCTCGCCGAACTCTTCCTCGGCGGCGCACTCAGGAGACCCGACCAGTCATGACCACCAACCCCACCGGCGGAGCGACCGGCACGGCCGGCACCCGGCAGCGCTGGGCCGGCCTGGCCGTCCTGGTCCTGTCGGTCACCCTGGTCGCCGTCGACGCCACCGTGCTGTCCCTCGCCATACCCTCCATCAGCGAGACCCTCAGCCCCAGCAGCACCCAGCTGCTCTGGATCGGCGACAGCTACTCCTTCGTGCTCGCCGGCCTGCTGGTCAGCATGGGTGCGCTCAGCGACCGGATCGGCCGCAAGAAGCTGCTGCTGCTCGGCTCCTCCGCCTTCGGCCTCGCCTCACTGCTCGCGGCCTACTCGCCCAGCCCCGGCTGGCTGATCCTGGCCCGCGCCATGCTCGGCGTGGCCGGCGCGACGATCATGCCGTCCACCCTCTCGCTGATCCGCAGCCTGTTCCCGGACGCCCGTGAGCGGGCCACCGCCATCGGCATCTGGGGTGCCGGTGCCACGGCGGGCGCCGCGCTCGGCCCGCTGGTCGGCGGCATGCTTCTGGAGCACTTCTGGTGGGGCTCGGTCTTCCTGCTCAACCTGCCCGTGCTGCTCCTGCTGCTGGTCCTCGGCGCCTGGCTGCTGCCCGAGTCCAGGGACCCGAGGCCCGGCAGCTGGGACCTGGCGAGCGTGCTGCTCTCGATGGCCGGCGTGATCGGCGTGGTGTACGCGATCAAGGAGCTGGCCGCCGACGGCCTCGCCCACTGGTACGTCCCGGCCGCCCTGGTGGTCGGCGCCCTCGCGCTGGCGGCCTTCGTCCGGCGGCAGCTGCGGCTGGCCTCCCCGCTGCTGGACGTCCGGCTGTTCCGCGACCCGCGCTTCACGGCGGCCGTGCTCGGTTCGCTGACGGCGCTGATCGGGCTCTCCGGCGTGATCTTCTTCATGTCGCAGTACCTCCAGCTGGTGCGCGGCTACTCGCCGCTCGCCGCCGGGATCGCCGAGCTGCCCGCCTTCGCCGGCGCGGTGATCGGCGGCCTGCTGACCGCCTGGCTGGCCCGTCGGACCGGCGCCCGCGCCACCCTGGTCAGCGGTCTGCTGGTGATGGGGGCCGGCATCGCCCTGCTCGGCTGGGTGCACCGGGACAGCGCCTACCTGCTGCTCGGAACCTCCTTCCTGGCCGTCGGCACCGCCGAGGGCGTGGTCTACACGCTGGCCGCCGACTTGGTGCTCGGTGCCGCGCCCGCCGACAAGGCGGGTGCCGCCTCGGCCGTCTCCGAGACGGCCTACGAACTCGGCACGGCGCTCGGCATCGCGCTGATCGGCTCGGTGGTCACCGCGATCTACCTGGGCTCGCTGGACTTCCCCGCCGGGACACCGGCTGCGGCGGCGGAGCAGGCCCGGGAGTCGGTCGGCGGCGCCGTCGAGGCCGCCGCGACGCTCCCCGGCGAGCTCGGCAGGCCGCTGCTCGCGCAGGCCGAGCACGCCTTCGTGCACGGCATGAACGTCGCGGCCGTGCTCGCGGCCGGTCTGCTGCTGGTGTCGGCCGGTGCCGCTCGGTACCTGTTGCGCAACCGGGCCGGCGACGCGCCCGCGACCCGTGGCGATGACAGCGGTCAGGGCCACGACCAGGGCCGCGACGAGCACCACGGCGAGGACGGCGACCAGGACGGCGACCGGGACCGCGCAGAGGCCGGACCGACGCGGCACTCGAAGCTCCCGGCCTGACCCGGTCCCTCGCAGGGCTCGGCCGGCGGCGGCCGGGCACCGGGCGCGACGCCGGAGCCCGGCCGGGCCGCCGGCGGATCACCCGGGGAGCCGCTCCCGGGGGTGCCGCCCGGACCGGGTCAGTGGTCGGGTCCGGGTCAGTGGTTCAGGGGGAGTTCCAGCTCGGCCCAGACCACTTTGCCGTCCTTGGTCGGGCGGGTGCCCCAGCGGTGGGCGAGTTCACTGACCAGGTGCATGCCCCGGCCGCCCTCGTCCTCCTCCGCCGAGGTGCGGACCCTCGGCGGCGAACTGCCCGAGTCGGCGACCTCGACGGTGAGGGTCCGGTCGCGGAACAGCCTCAGCCGCCGGGGCGCCTCGGCGTGCAGCAGGGCGTTGGTGACCAGCTCGCTGACCATCAGCTCGGCGTAGTCGGTGAGCGCGGACAGCCCCCAGGCGTCCAGGGTGGCCCGGGTGAAACGGCGGGCCCTGCCGGGCAGTGGTCCGTCGCCGTCCAGCGGCAGGCTGGCGATCCGGTCGGTGGGGACGGGCAGCGCGCGTGCCATGATCATGGCGATGTCGTCGTCGGTGCCGTCGGCGACCAGCGTGCTGAGAGCCGCGTCGCAGCTCGCCTCCAGCGTGCGGCCGCGCCCGGCGAGCGTCTGCGAGAGCAGGTCGATGCCGTGGTCGATGTCCCTGCCCCGGCGTTCCACCAGGCCGTCGGTGTAGAGCGCGACCAGCCCGCCCTCGGGCAGGGTGAACTCGCTGCTCCGGAACGCCACCCCGCCGACCCCGAGCGGTACCCCCGGCGGGAGCGGCACCGTCCGGGCGACGCCGTCCGGAGAGACCCGGACCGGTGGGAGGTGACCCGCCGAGGCGACCGAACAGGTGCGCTCGACCGGGTCGTACACCACGCAGATACAGGTCGCGAACTGGCCTTCGCCGATGCCCGTGGCGGTCTCGTCCAGCCTGGTCAGCACCTGTTCGGGCGGCATGTCGAGGGTGGCCAGGGTGCGGGCGACGGTGCGCAGCTGACCCATGGTCGCGGCTGCCCTGATGCCGTGGCCCATCACGTCGCCGACCACCAGCGCCACCCGCCCGCAGGAGAGCGGCACCACGTCGAACCAGTCCCCGCCGACCTCGCTGACCAGGCTGCTCGGCAGGTAGCGGTAGGCGATCTCCAGCCCGAGGGTGCGGTGGATCTCCTGCGGCAGCAGGCTGCGCTGCAGGGTGAGTGCGGTCTCCCGTTCCCGCCGGTAGAGGCGGGCGTTGTCCAGGGCGATGGCCGCCCGGGCGACCAGTTCCTCGGCCAGCGCCACGTCGGCGGTGGTGAACGGCTCCGCGTTCCGCGTGCGGACGAACTCCGAACCCCCGAGCACCATGCCCCGGGCCATGATCGGCACCATCAGGTACGAGTGGATGCCCGCCTCCAGACCCGGCCCGACCCGGGCCGGATCGGCGACCAGGGCGGTCAGGGTCTGCTCGTCGACGTAGGTGCGCAGCAGCGGGCGGCCGCTGCGCAGGCATTCGGTGTAGGGCCGCTTGGCGTCGTACTCGGAGGTCTCCCCCACCGCGTCGGAGGCGTTCACCAGGCCCGACTCGTAGGCCTCGCCGACCGCCACCGCGCGCAGCCTGATGCCGCGGTCGGGGGCGAGGGTGGCCGGTTCCTCCCCTCGCAGGACGGGTTCCAGCAGGTCGACGGTGGCGAAGTCGGCGAAGCGCGGGACGACGGCCTCGATGAGCTCCTCGGCGGTGCGCTGGAGGTCGAGGGTGGTGCCGATCCGGGCGGTGGCCTCCGCGAGCAGGGCCAGGCGTTCCTGCGCCCGGGCGGCGCGGGCCTCGGCCTGGAACCGCTCGGTGACGTCGATCAGGGAGGAGCTGAGGCCGAGGACCTTGCCGGTGGAGTCCTCCAGCCGGAAGTAGGAGGCGGACCAGGCCCGGTCGCGCCGTGGATCGCCGGGGGTCCGGCCGTGTGAGCGGGCGTCCACGACAGGACGTCCGGTGCTGAGCACCTGCCGCATCACGGCCTCGATCTCGGTACCGTTCAGCCCCGGCAGGACGCTGGTGAGCCGGCGGCCGACGTGGTCCTCGACCGACACGCCGTTGATCCGGGCGAGCGCGCCGTTGAGCCGGACGAAGCGCAGTTCGGTGTCGTAGACGGCCATGCCGATCGGGGACTGGGTGAAGCAGCCGTCCAGCACGGCGAGGTCCGCCTCGACCCGGCGCAGCACCGCCAGGTCGGAGGCGGTGGCCAGCAGCATCCGGCGTCCGTCCGGGCCCGTGATGGGGTAGGTGCGGAACTCCAGCTCGATCTGGTGGCCGTCGCGGTGCCGGACCGGGACAACGCCGGCCCAGCCGCTCCCGGACATGATCCGGTCGAACACGGCGAGGATCTCGGACTGCTCGGCCTTCGGGGCCAGCAGCTTGGCGGCGTACGAGCCGACGGCTTCGGCGGCGGTGTAACCGGTCAGCCGCTCGGCGTCGTCGCTCCAGTGCAGGATGCGGCCGTCGCTCTCCACCAGGGCGGTGGCGATCGGTACCAGCCGGTGGCCCCGCAGACGTGCCGAGGCGGTGTCGGCCGTCCCGGACTCCGCGTCCTGGCCGACAGCGTCGGGACCGGTCCACTCGAATCCGTACATGATCAGGAGCCCACCTGCCAGGTACCTTCCCGGTCGGGGCCGGGGCAATCCGGCTCACACCAGACTGCACGGCACCGGGCGGCCCGGCGACTCCTCACCCGGTCCGGGCGGCCCCGGACCGACCGGGTGGGAGCCGGCCGGTCCGGCTCCGTACGGGCTCAGTCGCGGGCCTGGTGGCCGGCGTTGGCCTCGGCGTCGCTGTCGGAGCCGGCGTTGGCCTCAGGGTCGCTGTCGGAGCCGGCGTCGGCCGGGGCGGGGAGGACCGCGTCGAGGGTGCGGGCCCACTGGCGGACGACGCCGGTGCGGCGGGACCCGTCGTCGGTGAGCAGGTTGGCGAGGCCCAGGCCGCGGGCCATGTCGAGGGTGGCCTGGACCGTCTCCCGGACGCCCGGGGCGGTCTCGTCCGCGCCGAGGAACTCGACCGCCGCGCGGTGCGACTCCCGTCCGACGTGGTTCTCCAGTGCGACGATCCGTTCGCGCAGCGGTTCCTCGGTGGCCGCCGCCACCCAGAGGTGGAGGGCCGCCCGGAACAGCGGACCGGTGTAGAGGCGGACGATCAGCTCCACCACCGCCTGTGTCCTGGCCGGTCCGGCGGGCGGCAGCTCGCCGGCGTCGGCCCGGACGGCCGCCAGCCGCTCGGCGGTGACGTGTTCGACGGCCGCGGTGAACAGGTCCTCCCTGGTCGGGAAGTGGTGCTGGGCCGCGCCCCTGGTCACCCCCGCCCGCTCGGCCACCACCGCGACCGTGGACCCGTTCCACCCGAGCTCGGCCAGGCACTCCACCGCCGCCTCCAGCAGCCTGCGGCGGGTGGCACGGCTGCGGGTCTGCTGGGGGGCTCGGGCGGCGGCTGCGTGGAGGCTCATGGCTGCTTTCGGGTGACGGTCCGTCGGTTGCGGCAGATCCTTTCAGATCGCCCGGCCGGCCGACCTTGCAGGGGCGCGGACTTCAGGGGCACCGACCGCACGGGCACTGGCCGCACGGGCACTGACCCCGGGGGCACGGGGAGCCGCGCGAAACGGGCGGGTGCCAGGTGCCAGGTGCCGGGTACGCCCCCGGCCCTGCCGGACATCGGTCTCCTCCGGCTCGCGCGGTTCCCCGTGCCCCGGGGGACGGCCGGCCCGCGGGACCGGCCGGACCTGGCCCTAGCCCGCGCGGTCGCGCAGTTCACGGCGGAGGATCTTGCCCGCCGCCGACTTGGGTATCGCGTCCAGGAACTCCACCGCCCGCACCTTCTTGTACGGCGCCACCTGCCCCGCCACGTGGTCGATGACCTCCTGCCCGGTGAGCGCGCTGCCCGGTGCCCGGACCACGTAGGCCGTGGGCCGTTCGGTGCCGTCCTCGCCGGTGACGCCGATGACCGCGGCGTCGGCGATCTGCGGGTGCGCCAGCAGCAGCGCCTCCAGTTCGGCGGGGGCGACCTGGTAGCCCTTGTACTTGATCAGTTCCTTCACCCGGTCCACCACGAACAGGTAGCCGCGTTCGTCCAGGTAGCCGATGTCGCCGGTGTGGAGCCAGCCGTCCTCGTCGATCATCGCGTCGGTCTCGGACGGCCGGGCGAAGTAGCCCTGCATCACCTGTGGCCCGCGGAAGAGCAGTTCGCCCCGCTCGCCGACGCCGAGGTCCTTCCCGGAGCCGTCCAGGGCGGCCACCCGCAGTTCGGTGGAGGCGACGAGCCGGCCGACCGTGCCGGACGGCGGGTTCGGATCGCCGATCGTCATCACGGCGGCGACGGGCGAGAGTTCGGTCATCCCGTACCCCTGGTGGACGCGCGGCAGACCGAGCCGGCGGGCGCAGGCCGCGGAGAGCTCGGCGTCCAACGGCGCGGCGGCGCTGAGGACGTAGCGGACCGAGGAGAGGTCGTACTGCTCCACCAGCGGGTGTTTGGCGAGCGCCAGGATGATCGGCGGCGCGGCGAACACGCCCTCGATGCGATGCTCCTGGATCGTGCGAAGGAACTGTTCGAGGTCGAAGCGCGGCAGCACCACGACGGTGGAGCCGCTGCGCAGCGGGTGGTTGAGCAGGGCGGTGAGTCCGTAGATGTGGAAGAACGGGAGGATCGCGAGGATCCGCTCGCCCACCGCCGTGCGGTGCAGCGACTCGGCCTGGAACAGGTTGCTGGCGATGCTGCGGTGGCTGAGCATCACGCCCTTGGGCAGGCCGGTGGTGCCGCTCGAGTAGGGCAGGACGGCGATGTCCGTGCCCGGGTCGATCCGCGGCTGCGGTTCGGGGGCGGTGGAGGCGAGCAGGTCGGTCAGTGAGCGGTGGCCGTCGGCCGGGTCGCAGGTGAAGATCTCCCGGATCGCGATCCCTTCCGCGGCGAGGGTTTCGGCCGCTTCGACGGCGATCGGCAGGAAGGCCGCGACGGTGACGATCCAGCGGGCCCGGCTGTCGCGCAGCTGCCCGGTCAGCTCCTTGGCGGTGACCAGGGAGCTGACCGTGGTGACGGTCGCCCCGGCCCGGGTGAGGCCGTAGAAGGCGAGCGGGAAGGCGATGGAGTTCGGGCTGTACAGCGCGACCACGTCGCCCTTGCGGACTCCCGCCTCGGCCAGTCCGGCCGCGATCCGCCGGCTGTCGGCGGCCAGCCGGGCGTAGCTGACCGACTCTCCGGTGATGCCGTCGATCAGTGCGGGGACCTCGGGGTGCCGCTCGGCCGTGGCCAGTACCGCGTCGTGGATCGGCAGGTCGAGGGGCTCGATGTCGGGACAGTCGCTGCGGAACACCATGCATGCCTCCGGTTCGGCGGGGCGGGGACGGACACTCCCAGGGTGACCGGAGTCGCCCGCTGGGACCAGAGCGCCTACCCGGCCGGTACGTCCTGGTGCGGCGGTCAGTACGACCTGGGCAGGCCGAGGGTGTGCTGGGCCACGTAGTTGAGCACCATCTCCCGGCTGACCGGTGCCACCCGGGCGACCCGGGTGGCCGCGATCAGGGCGGCCAGCCCGTACTCCTGGGTGAGTCCGTTGCCGCCGAGCGTCTGCACGGCCTGGTCGACCGCCCGGCAGGCGGCCTCGCCCGCCGCGTACTTGGCCATGTTGGCCGCCTCGCCCGCCGCGACGTCGTCGCCGGAGTCGTAGAGGTGGGCGGCCTTCTGCATCATCAGCCGGGCGAGTTCGACCTCGATGGCGCACTGGGCGAGCGGGTGGGAGATGCCCTGGTGGGCGCCGATGGGCGTGTCCCAGACGGTCCGCGTCCTGGCGTACTCCACGGCGGAGTCCAGCGCCTGGCGGGCGATGCCGAGGGTGAAGGCGGCGGTCATGATGCGCTCGGGGTTGAGCCCGGCGAAGAGCTGCACCAGCCCGGCGTTCTCGTCGCCGACGAGGGCCTCGGCGGGCAGCCGGACGTCGTCCAGGAAGACCTGGAACTGCTTCTCCGCCGTGACGAGTTCCATCGGGATGGGACGGTACTCGAAGCCCGGGGTCTCGCGGGGGACGATGAACAGGGCGGGCCTGAGCTTGCCGGTGGCCGCGTCCTCGGTGCGGCCGACGAACAGCACGGCGTCGGAGTGGTCGATGCCGGAGATGAAGACCTTGCGGCCGGAGAGCAGCCAGTCGGAGCCGTCCCGGCGGGCGACGGTGCCGATCCGGTGGGAGTTGGAGCCGGCGTCGGGTTCGGTGATGCCGAAGGCCATCCGCAGGGTGCCGTCGGCCAGGCCGGGGAGCCACCGCTGCTTCTGCTGCGCGGTGCCGAACCTGGCGATCACGGTGCCGCAGATGGCCGGCGAGACCACCAGCATCAGCAACGGGCTTCCGGCGGCGCCCAGCTCCTCCAGGACGATGGCCAGCTCGCTGATGCCCGCTCCCCCGCCGCCGTACTCGGTGGGGAGGTTGACGCCGAGATAGCCGAGTTTGCCCGCCTCGGTCCAGAGTTCCTGGGTGGGCAGCCCGGCTCGGGCCTTGGCCTGGAAGTACGCGGCACCGTAGCGGCGGCCGAGGTCGGACACGGCTCGGCGCAGGGCCTGGCGTTCGGGGGACTCGCTGAACACGGACATGGGTGGTGTGGTCCTCTCCGTGGGATGGGCGGGCCCGGGGCCGTGTTCGACCGCCACCTGCACCCGGGGGGTCTGGCGGGGTTCTCGTGCGGCTCCCGGCCGTCCGGCGGTTACGCCGGCTGGACGACGGCGAGCAGGGTGCCCAGTTCGACCTGTTGGCCGGGGCTGACGCGGAGTTCGGTGAGCAGTCCGTCGGTCGGCGCGCAGACGCGGTGTTCCATCTTCATCGCCTCCAGCCAGAGCAGGGGTTGGCCTGCGGCGACCTGCTCGCCGGGGGCGACGGCGATGCGGACCACGGTGCCCGGCATGGGGGCGAGCAGGGCGCCCGGGTCGGTGTGGACGGCGGGTTCGGGGTGGCGGGGAAGTGCGGTGAGGACGACCGCACCGAGCGGGGAGTCGAGGTGGACGGTGTCGCCGTGGACCGCGATCTCGAAGGTGCGGGTCAGGTTGTCGGTGCGGAGGGTGACGCGTTCGGGGGTGGCGGCCAGGAGTTCGGTCTCGGGGTGCTCCTCGGCCTGCAGGCCGGTGCGGGTGCGGCGGTAGCGGACCTCGTGTTCGGTGCCGTCCGAGGCGCGGTAGCGCTTGAGTTGGGGCTGCGAGGGCAGGTTGCGCCAGCCGGACGGGAAGGCGCCGGAGCGGGCGGCGGCGTCCGCGAGGGCGGCTGCCAGGGCGGCCAGCGGGGTGTGCTTCTGCGGTCCGGTACGCAGTTCGGCGGCGTGCTCGGCGAGGAAACCGGTGTGCAGCCGGCCAGCCAGGAAGGCGGGGTGGCGCAGGGCGGCCACCAGGAGGTCGCGGTTGGTGGTCAGCCCGTGGATCCTGGCCCGGCCCAGTGCGTCGGCCAGTCGGCGGGCGGCGGCCGCCCTGGTCGGGGCCCAGGCGATCACCTTGGCGAGCATGGCGTCGTAGTGGATGCCGACGGCGGCGGGTCCCGCCACACCGGAGTCCAGGCGCAGTCCGCTCTCGCCCGTACCGGTGGTGAACTCGCTCTGCACGTCGGGGAGATGGAGCAGGTGCAGGGTCCCGGTCTGCGGCTGCCAGTCGCGCTCGGGGTCCTCGGCGTAGAGGCGGGCCTCGATCGCGTGGCCGCGGATGGCGGGCTGCTCGGCCGGGAGCGGTTCGCCTTCGGCGATGCGCAGTTGGAGCGCGACCAGGTCGAGCCCGGTGACGCACTCGGTGACGGGGTGCTCGACCTGGAGACGGGTGTTCATCTCCAGGAAGTGGATCCGGCCGTCGGGTGCCAGCAGGAACTCCGCCGTCCCGGCTCCGGTGTAGCCGATGGCGCGGGCGGCGGCGGTGGCGGCCGCGTGGAGTTCGGCCCGCACCGGGTCGGTCAGCCCGGGGGCCGGGGCCTCTTCGATCACCTTCTGGTGGCGGCGCTGCAGCGAGCAGTCGCGTTCGCCGAGCGCCCAGACGGTGCCGTACCGGTCGGCCATCAGCTGGACCTCGACATGGCGCCCGGCCGGCAGGTACGGCTCGCAGAAGACCTCGGCCACACCGAAGGCCTTCGCCGCCTCGGCCCGGGCCGAGGCCAGCGCATCCGGCAGGTCGGCGAGCCGGTGGACGATGCGCATGCCGCGGCCGCCGCCGCCGGCCGCCGCCTTGACCAGCAACGGCAGGTCGGCGTCGGTCGGTTCGGCGGCCGCCGTCAGCACCGGGACCCCGGCCGCCGCCATCAGCCGCTTGGCCTCGGTCTTGGACCCCATCGCGGCGATCGCCTCGGCCGGCGGACCCACCCAGGTCAACCCGGCGGCCTGGACGGCGCGCGCGAACCCGGCGTTCTCGGAGAGGAAGCCGTACCCGGGGTGGACCGCGTCCGCCCCGGCGGCCAGCGCCGCCTGGACGACCAGGTCCGCGCGCAGATAGGTGTCGGCGGGGGCGGCGCCCGGCAGCCGTACGGCGGTGTCGGCCTCGCGGACGTGCGGGGCGTCCGCGTCCGGGTCGGAGTGCACGGCCACGGTGGCGATGCCGAGTTCACGGCAGGTGCGGAAGATCCGCCGGGCGATCTCGCCGCGGTTGGCCACCAGCAGGGATGTGATCATGAGTGAATCCCTTACATCCGGAAGACGCCGTACCCGCGCGCGCCCTCGATGGGGGCGCTGTGGATCGCGGAGAGGCAGATGCCGAGCACGGTGCGGGTGTCGCGCGGGTCGATGACGCCGTCGTCGTAGAGCCGGCCGGAGAGGAAGACCGGGAGCGACTCGGCCTCGATCTGCTGTTCCACCATGGCCCGGATCGCGGCGTCCGCGTCCTCGTCGTACGGCTGCCCCTTGGCCGCGGCCGACTGCCGGGCCACGATCGAGAGCACCCCGGCGAGCTGCTGCGGACCCATCACCGCCGACTTGGCACTCGGCCAGGCGAACAGGAAGCGCGGGTCGTACGCCCTCCCGCACATGCCGTAGTGCCCGGCCCCGTACGAGGCACCCATCAGCACCGAGAGGTGCGGGACCCGGCTGTTGGAGACGGCGTTGATCATCATCGCGCCGTGCTTGATGATGCCGCCCTGCTCGTACGCCTGACCGACCATGTAGCCGGTGGTGTTGTGCAGGAAGAGCAGCGGGATGTCCCGCTGGTTGGCCAACTGGATGAACTGGGCCGCCTTCTGGGACTCGGCGCTGAACAGCACGCCCTGCGCGTTGGCCAGGATGCCGACCGGGTAGCCGTGCAGCGTGGCCCAGCCGGTGGCGAGGCTCTGGCCGTAGAGCGGCTTGAACTCGTCGAAGTCGGAGCCGTCGACGATCCGGGCGATCACCTCGCGCGGATCGAAGGGCACCTTGAGGTCACCGGGGACGACACCGAGCAGCTCCTCCTCGTCGTACTTCGGCGGCGGCGCGGCGGGCAGGGGGCCCGCTCCGGCCTTGCGCCAGTGCAGGCGGTGGACGATCCGGCGGGCGATCCGCAGGGCGTCCGGCTCGTCCAGCGCGAAGTGGTCGGCCAGCCCCGAGGTGCGGGCGTGCATCTCGGCGCCGCCGAGCGACTCGTCGTCGGCCTCCTCGCCGGTCGCCATCCGCACCAGCGGCGGACCGCCGAGGAAGACCTTCGCCCGCTCCCTGACCAGCACGGTGTGATCGGACATGCCGGGCACGTACGCGCCGCCGGCGGTGGAGTTGCCGAACACCACGGCCACGGTGGGGATCCCGGCGGCGGAGAGCCTGGTGAGGTCGCGGAAGAGCGCGCCCCCGGGGATGAAGATCTCCTTCTGGCTGGGCAGATCGGCACCGCCGGACTCGACCAGGTTCACCAGCGGCAGCCGGTTCTGCAGTGCGACCTCGTTGGCGCGCAGGGCCTTCCGCAGCGTCCAGGGGTTGCTGGCACCGCCGCGCACGGTCGGGTCGTTGGCGGTGATCACGCACTCGGTGCCCTCGATCACCCCGATGCCGGTGACCAGTGCCGCACCGACCGGGTAGTCGCTGCCCCAGGCGGCGAGCGGGGAGAGTTCGAGGAAGGGCGAGTCCGGGTCGACCAGCAGCTCGATCCGCTCGCGCGCCAGCAGCTTGCCCCGACCGCGGTGCCGCTCCACGTACTTGGGGCCGCCACCGGCCAGTGCCTTGGCGTGCTCGGTGTCGAGCCCGGCCAGTTTGGCGAGCATCGCGTCCCGGTTGGCCGTGTACTCGGCCCCGGTCGGGTCCAGCCGGGTGGGCAGGACGGTCACAGCAGGGCCTCCGGAAGGTCGAGGTGGCGGGCGCGCAGCCACTCCCCCAGCGCCTTCGCCTGCGGGTCGAACCTGGCCTGCGCGGCGACGCCCTCGCCGAGCAGGCCCTCGATGGTGAAGTTCACCGCACGGAGGTTGGGGAGCAGGTGCCGGGTGATGTCCAGGTCCGCCGTCTCCGGCAGGAGTCGGCGCAGCAGATCGACGGTCAGGGTGTGGGCGAGCCAGCGCCAGCCGGGTTCGGTACGCGCCCAGACACCGAGGTTGGCGTCACCGCCCTTGTCGCCGCTGCGGGCACCGACCAGCAGCCCGAGCGGTGCCCGGCGGGTCGGCCCCGACGGCAGGGGCTGCGGCAGCGGCGGCTGTTCGAGCGGCACGAGCTCGCGGGTGGCGGCCGGCGGCGGCACCGGCACGCTGCTCCCGTCCGGGAGCACGGCCGCGTGGGCAAGAGCGCGGGCGTCCAGGTGGACCGCCTCGAACACCCCGTACGGCGCACCGGGGCCGGGCGGGGCGGTGAGGTGGAAGCCCGGGTAGCCGGCCAGGCCGAGCTCGACCGCCGCGCTGCTCAGCGCCCGCCCGACCGGCCGCTGGTCGGCGTCCCGGACGGTCAGCCGGAGCAGGGCGGAGGCGGTCTCCTCGGTGTCGGCGTCGGGGTGGTCGGTACGGGCCAGGGTCCACCGCAGCTCGGCCGGGCGCGGCTCCAGGGCCTGCTCCAACTGCTCCTGCAGCAGCGCCGACTTGGCCTCGATGTCCAGGCCGGTGAGGACGAAGACGACCTCGTTGCGCCAGCCGCCCAGCCGGTTGAGCCCGACCTTCACGGTGGGCGGCGGCTGCTCGCCCGTGACCCCGGTGATCCGGACCCGGTCGGGGCCGTCCTGACTCAGCCGGACGGAGTCCAGCCGCGCGGTGACGTCCGGACCGGCGTAGCGCGCCCCGGCCGTCTCGTACAGCAGCTGGGCGGTGACGGTTTCGACGGTGACGGCGCCGCCGGTGCCGGGGTGCTTGGTGATGACACTGCTGCCGTCGGCCTCGATCTCGGCGATCGGAAAGCCGGGGTGGCGTACGTCGTGCTCGCGGAAGAAGGCGTAGTTGCCTCCGGTGGCCTGGGCGCCGCACTCCAGGACGTGTCCGGCGACCACCGCCCCCGCGAGGGCGTCCAGGTCCTGCGGCCGCCAGCCGAAGTGGGCGGCCGCCGGCCCGGCCACCAGCGCCGCGTCGGTGACCCGGCCGGTCACCACGAGGTCCGCACCGGCGCGCAGGCACTCGGCGATCCCGTACGCGCCGAGGTAGGCGTTGGCGGCCAGCAGACCGTCCGGGAGCCCCAACTCGGCGGCCCTGGGCAGGAGATCGTCACCGGCGACCCGGCCGACGCGCAGCGGGATGCCCTGCTTGTCCGCCAACTCGTGCAGGGCGTCCGCCAGTCGGGCCGGGTTGAGCCCGCCCGCGTTCACCACGATCCGCACCCCCGCCTCGTGCGCCAGACCGAGGCACTCCTCCATCTGTCGCAGGAAGGTCCTGGCGTAACCGAGTTGATGGTCCTTCAGACGGTCACGGGCGAGGATCAGCATGGTCAGTTCGGCCAGGTAGTCCCCAGTGAGGACATCCAGCGGACCTCCCGTGAGCATCTCCCGGAACGCGGAGAACCTGTCCCCGTAGAAGCCGGACGCATTGCCGATCCGCAACACCGCAAGTCTCCCCTGCCGCCGCGTGCCTCACCCAGTCGCACCAACGGGCAGCAGCCTGGCAGCGGGTGGGCAATAAAGCAAGCGTGCATGCTTGTTTTGGTCCACGGCAATTCTCTTGACCTCGACCGGAGTTGTGAGCGTCAGCGATGGTCGGCGGCCCGCGCGATCTTCGAGGTTGACCTTGACCCGAGGTCAGGGTGCACGCCGAGCGCATGACGAACCCGACCTCACGCTCGGCCTCGCACTGCGCGCCGACCCCCGCGACAAAAGGCCGGGCGCAGGCGAACGGCCGAGGATGCGGTCCTCCGCCCGGACGGGAGTTCGCAATGCCGCCGGTCGAGTTCGCGGGAGCCTGCCGACACCGCGGTGGCCGGCCAAGCACTGGATGACGACGGTCGGCCGGCGCTTCACCAGCGACCGGGCCGAGCGTTCGACGGCGTCCCGCCTCGACGACGGCGCACAAGTCCCGCCGAAGTCGGCGATGGTTCGGTGCTTTCGCGCGTGGGGCACGGCAGTTCACCGTCCGGCTTCCCTCTCGGGCACGGGTCGAGTTCGAGCCTCGGCTGGACTGACTCACGGTCAACTCGACGCATCCATCCGCCTGTTGGCCCTGCACACCCGATGAGTCCACCCACCGGACGAGTCGCCGGAATCCGGCTGAAGCGGCTGACCGCTGCGACGAGCCGCTGCGCACCCCGGCCGGCCGCCGTCCGCGAGGGGTACGGACGGCGGCCGCCAAGGGCTCACTTGCCGAGGGGCTGGGTGAAGCGCAGCAGGTTGCCGGCGGGGTCGCGGAACGCGCAGTCGCGGACGCCGTAGAACTGGTCCATCGGCTCCTGCAGCACCTCGCCACCCGCGGCGCTGATGCGCTCGAAGGTGGCGTCGCAGTCGTCCGTCGCGAAGATGACGCCGCGCAGCAGGCCCTTGGCCATCAGCTCCGCCATGACCTGTTTGTCGGCCGACGAGGCGTTCGGGTCGGCGAGCGGCGGTTCCAGGACGATGTTCACGTCCGGCTGCGAGGGTGACCCGACCGTCACCCAGCGCATCCCCTCGAATCCGACGTCGTTGCGCACCTCCAGGCCGAGCACGTCGCGGTAGAAGGCGATCGCCTTCTCGTGGTCGTCGACGGCGATGAAGCATTGCGAGAGCCTGATATCCATGCCGTTCAGGCTACGGCCGAGCGGCGGGGCCCGCTTCTCCGTTTCTGACCGGCCGTGTGTGGATCTTGGCGATGCACGCCGGGATGGCGGCGGCGTGGTCGTGGTTCCGGGCCCGGTAGGCGCTCGGGCTCTCGCCGACGAGCTCGGTGAAGCGCGAGCTGAACGACCCCAGCGACGTGCAGCCGACCGCGAAGCAGACCTCGGTCACCGTGAGGTCGCCGCGCCGCAGCAGCGCTTTGGCCCGCTCGATGCGGCGGGTCATCAGGTAGCTGTACGGCGTCTCGCCGTAGGCGGCGCGGAAGCTGCGGGAGAAATGGCCCGGCGACATCAGGGCACCCCGCGCCAGCGCCGGGACGTCGAGCGGCTCGGCGTAGTCGCGGTCCATCCGGTCGCGGGCCCGTCGCAGCCGGACGAGGTCCTCCAGGTTCTGCCGTCTCACCCGGTCAGTTTCCCACGGCACCCGGGGCCGGTGGCGAGGAACGGTGATGAGGACCATCGACGGCGTACGGAGCCGGAGCCGGCCGAGGACGAGCCGAGCGGCCTGCCCGGTGACGACGACCGCGAGGCCGGGCGGCACGACGAGTCGTACCGGTGAGAGCCGGCGGCCGGACCGGTCAGGAATCGAGAAGCCCGGGCCGCCGAGCCGCAACTAGCCTGATCGCCATGGACCTCACCATTCACTGGACCTTCCTCCCGCACGACGACCCGGACGCCGCCCTGGCCTTCTATCGCGACACCCTCGGCTTCGAGGTCCGCAACGACGTCGGATCCGGCGCGATGCGCTGGATCACGGTCGGCCCCGCCGACCAGCCCGGCACGTCCATCGTCCTGGAGCCGCCGGCCGCCGACCACGGCGTCACCGATGACGAGCGCCGCACCGTCGTCGAGATGATGGCCAAGGGCAGCTACGCCCGGATCACCCTGGCCACCGCCGACCTCGACGGTACCTTCGCGCGGGTACGGGCCGGCGGCGCCGAGGTCGTCCAGGAGCCGACCGAACAGCCGTACGGCGTCCGTGACTGCGCCTTCCGCGATCCCGCAGGCAACCTGATCCGCATCAACGAGCACCGCTGAACCGTCCGCACGGCCGTCCGGGCAGCCGTCCGGGCGGCCGTGCGACGGCGCTCGGGCAGGCGGCGGAGCGTCGCCGCGACCGTGCCGACGACAGAGAAAGACGGACGACGGAGAAACCGGACGTACTGCTCGAAGCTGGTTGGATCGAGCCAGGCGACGCCGACGGGGACCGCGCGGGCGGCCCCGTCCCACAGATGGAGACACGATGAGCATGGCCACGAGGACGGACTCGCAGTCGCCTGCGCTGCACAGTGCCGACAGCCACGATCTGATCCGCGTGCACGGCGCGCGCGTGAACAACCTCAAGGACCTCAGCGTCGAGATCCCCAAGCGCCGGTTGACGGTGTTCACCGGCGTCTCCGGCTCGGGCAAGAGCTCCCTGGTGTTCGGCACGATCGCCGCAGAGTCGCAGCGGCTGATCAACGAGACCTACAGCGCCTTCGTGCAGGGCTTCATGCCGACCCTGACACGGCCCGAGGTCGACGTACTCGAAGGTCTGACCACCGCGATCATCGTCGACCAGCAGCGGATGGGCGGCGATCCCCGGTCCACGGTCGGCACCGCCACCGACGCCAACGCGATGCTGCGGATCCTCTTCAGCCGGCTCGGCCGACCGCACATCGGCCCGCCCAGCGCGTACGCCTTCAACGTCCCCTCGGTCCGGGCGAGCGGTGCGATCACCGTCGAGCGCGGTGCCAGGAAGGCGGTGAAGGCGACCTTCACCCGCACCGGCGGCATGTGTACGCGCTGCGAGGGCCGGGGCACGGTCTCCGACATCGACCTCACCCAGCTCTACGACGACTCCAAGTCGATCGCCGAGGGTGCGTTCACGATCCCCGGCTGGAAGTCCGACAGCTTCTGGACCGTGCGGGTCTACGCCGAGTCCGGCCTCCTCGACCCGAACAAGCCGATCCGCGAGTTCACCAAGAAGGAGATGCACGACTTCCTCCACCGTGAGCCGACCAAGGTGAAGGTCGAGGGCGTCAACCTGACCTACGAGGGGCTGATCCCCAAGATCCAGAAGTCGTTCCTCGCCAAGGACCGGGAGTCGCTGCAGCCGCACATCCGGGAGTTCGTGGACCGGGCGGTCACCTTCACCACCTGCCCCGAGTGCGACGGCACCCGGCTCAGCGAGGGCGCCCGGTCGTCGAAGATCAAGGACATCAGCATCGCCGACGCCTGCGCGATGCAGATCAGCGACCTGGCCGAGTGGGTCCGCGGCGTCGACGAGGAGTCGGTGGCGCCGCTGCTGGCGACGCTCCGGCACTCGCTCGACTCGTTCGTGGAGATCGGTCTGGGCTACCTCTCGCTCGACCGGCCGTCGGGCACGCTGTCGGGCGGCGAGGCGCAGCGCGTCAAGATGGTCCGCCACCTCGGTTCCTCGCTCACCGACGTCACCTACGTCTTCGACGAGCCCACCACGGGCCTGCACCCCCATGACATCCAGCGGATGAACGACCTGCTGCTGAGGCTGCGGGACAAGGGCAACACGGTGCTCGTCGTGGAGCACAAGCCGGAGGTGATCGCGATCGCCGACCACGTCGTCGACCTCGGTCCCGGCGCCGGTGCGGCGGGCGGCACCGTCTGCTTCGAGGGCTCCGTCGAGGGGCTGCGGGCCGGCGGTACCGTCACCGGCCGCCACCTAGACGACCGGGCCGCCCTGAAGAAGACGGTGCGGACGCCCACCGGCCGGCTTGCGATCCGCGGCGCGACGACGCACAACCTGCGCGACGTCGACGTCGACATCCCGCTCGGGGTGCTGGTCGTCGTCACCGGCGTGGCCGGCTCCGGCAAGAGTTCGCTCGTGCACGGGTCGCTGCCGGGGACCGCCAGCGGGGGACAGTCCCCGGCCGCCGCCCCGGGGGAGGGTGTGGTGTCGATCGACCAGGGCGCGATCCGCGGCTCGCGCCGGAGCAACCCGGCCACGTACACCGGGTTGCTCGACCCGATCCGCAAGGCGTTCGCGAAGGCCAACGGCGTGAAGCCGGCGCTGTTCAGCGCCAACTCCGAGGGCGCCTGCCCCACCTGCAACGGCGTCGGCATCGTCTACACCGACCTGGCGATGATGGCCGGCGTCGCCACCACCTGCGAGGAGTGCGACGGGAAGCGGTTCCAGGCAACGGTGCTGGACCACCACCTCGGCGGCCGCGACATCAGCGAGGTGCTGGCGATGTCGGTGACCGAGGCCGAGGAGTTCTTCGGCTCCGGCGAGGCGCACACGCCGGCCGCGCAGCGCATCCTCGGCCGGCTCGCCGACGTCGGGCTCGGCTACCTCAGCCTCGGCCAGCCGCTCACCACGCTGTCCGGCGGCGAGCGGCAGCGGCTCAAGCTGGCCACCCACATGGCCGAGAAGGGCGGCGTCTACGTCCTCGACGAGCCGACCGCCGGCCTGCACCTCGCCGACGTCGAGCAGTTGCTCGGCCTGCTCGACCGGCTCGTCGACTCCGGGAAGTCGGTCATCGTCGTCGAGCACCACCAGGCGGTCATGGCGCACGCCGACTGGATCATCGATCTCGGCCCCGGCGCCGGCCACGACGGTGGCCGGGTCGTCTTCGAGGGCACGCCGGCCGACCTCGTCGCCGCCCGCTCCACCCTCACCGGCGAGCACCTCGCGGCCTACGTCGGCGACTGACCGGGGCCCGTGCGCCCCCGCGAGCCCTGCGGGGTCCGGGACGGAACGTGGGGGGGGCCGAGGGCCCCGGCTCGTCCGGTCGATCGTGCAGGGCGACAGTCCAGCGGCGGCCCATGGGGGCGCAGGGCGCGCGGGGGCGGGGCGCAGGGGCGCGGGGGTGCGGGGGACCGCAAGCCCTGCGGGCACCGACGTTCGGCCCGGGCCCCGGGGCCCCGCCCCCCCCGCCCCCCCCGCGGCGGCCGCGCGCGCTTGGGCGCCCCCCCCCCCACGGCCGTCGGTACGGCCGGGCACACCGCCCCGGCCCGGTGCGGCGGTCGTT
>NZ_JBHJVK010000004.1:224567-255545 GCF_042264695.1 Kitasatospora sp. NPDC056138
TCGGCCTGCTATTTTTTTTTAAATCACAAACAAAAAATTTAATTTCCGTGGGCTGCTTATTTTTTTAAAAACACACCCCCCCACCCCCGGGGGCCCCCGCGTTCGGGCGGGGCCGGGGGCCCCCCCCCCCCGGGCCCCGGCCGTTTCGCGCGGCCACCCGCGCTCCCGGAGTCCACGCCCCGCGAGGCCGACCGGGCCGGCCCTCGGGTCCGTCCTCGGACTCCCGCCTGCCGGGCCGGCCGGGGGCCGAAGACGAGCTCTAACCGACGAACCGCCGGTGCAGGCCGTCCAGTCCGGGAGCCCCGAGCGAGCGGGCCGCCAGCCAGGCGGCGGCCCCGGCCGCGTTGCCCGCGAAGGCGAGCCCGGCCCTCGGCCACCGGTCGGCGATCCGCCGGTGCACCGCCGAGGCCAGCGGCGATCCGGCCGAGAGCACCCCGCCCGCCAGCACCACCGGATCGTCCGAGTCCGCCGCCCGGACCGTGCCCAGGCTCGCCAGCAGGTGGTCCGCCGCCTCCGCCACCAGGCCCCTCGCCTCGGGCTCACCCGCCTCGGCGGCGCTCAGCACCAGCGGTGCGAGCCGCGCCAGCCGTACCGGAGTGTCCGAGTGCACGGCGGCGATCAGCCCGGACCGCAGATCGCCGGCCACGCCCGCACCCAGCAGCTCCTCGACCACGCTCTGCATCAGACCGGTCGGCTGCACCCGCCGGTCGATGCCGGCGAGTGTCAGCCGTACGGCGGCATGACCGAGCCAGTAGCCGGATCCCCGGTCGCCGAGCAGCCAGCCGTGCCCGTCCGCGAGACGGACCGGGGTGAAGTCACGGCACTCCCCCGCGACCGCGCCCGTCCCGCTGATCAGGACCGAGCCGGCCGGGCTGCTGGTGCCGGCCGCGAAGGCCAGTTCCACGTCGCTGGCCGGCCGGGGCTCCACGGTCAGACCGGAGGCCGACCAGATCTCCGTCAGCCCGCCCGCGGCCACCAGTCCGCCGGCCAGCCCCAGCACCCCGGCCGCCACCCGGCCCGGGTCCACCCCGGTCAACGCCGAGTCGAGGGTGGCGGCGATGCTGCGGGCGGCCGTGGCCGCGCCGTGCGCGACGGGGTTTCCGCCGTCGCCGCGTGCCGTGCCGACCACGCGGCCCTGCAGATCCGCGACCACCACCCGGGTGGCGGTGCCTCCGACGTCCAGCCCCAGGACCAACGGTGTAGTCATGCCGCCGTCCTACCCCACCGCAGGTCGATCACGCCCCGGCCGGGGGCGGCCCGAGCCGGCCGAGGAGGGCCTGGGACGGCCCCGGGCCCCGGTCACGCGGTGCGCCGGATCCGCCCGGCGTACCGGGCCTCCAGGGCCCGGTTGTGCTCGTCGCCGCCGGGAACGTTGGCGGACAGGTAGACCGGTGGGGTGGCCCCGGACTCCTCGATCCGCCGGACCACCTCGGCGACCACCTGCTGGGCGAGCAGCGCAGCCGTGATCGAGGAGATCCCGCAGGCCCGGCCGCCGTCGCGCATCGGCAGGACGGCGTCCCCGAACGGTGCACCGTTGTCCAGCACCACGTCGGCGACGTCCCCCAGGCGCAGGCCGGACGGATGCCCGGGCTCGACCGCGGCGGTGTGCTCGGCGGAGACGACGGCGATCAGGCCGTGCCCGTTCTCCTTGGCCAGCCGGGCGAGTTCGACCACGCAGCCGTTGACACCGGAGTTGGAGGCGAGCACGAAGACGTCCGCCGGGTGCGGGGCCGCGAGCCGGTACAGCAGGGCGGCGGACTCGGTGCCGCGCTCCAGTCCCGGGCCGTCCAGGACCTCGACCGGACGGCCGCCGTAGAGCACCACGTCACGCAGCGCGATCCGGTTGCTGGGCACCAACCCGCCCGCGCGCCCGGCGAGTTCCATCGCGAACGCCTCGGAGTGACCCGTACCGAACGCCTGCACGATCCCGTCCGCCGCCAGCGCGTCCGCGATCATCCCGGCCGCCCGCACCACCCCCTGCGCCTGCTGCTCGCCGACCCGGGCGATGGCGGCCCGGGCAGCCGCCGCAAAGTCCGCTGCCGAGGGTGAGGGCACCGGCTCCTCCTCTTCGAGGCCACTGTGATCGACCCACTATCGACACCACCGGACGCCGTGTCAACGAGTGGACTGGACCACGCCCGGCATCGACCCCCGGCCCGTGACGGTCGCTCAGCCTCCTTCGGACAACAGGCTCTTGTCGGGCCGGGCCGTTCGAGCGTAATCTCTCGAAACATGTCTTTCGAGGATTCCCGGCCAGCCACCGAGAGTGGCGACACCGAGCGCCCGCTACGGCGACTCAGCGATCCGCGCGCCATGCGCGCACTGGCACACCCGACCCGCATCGCGCTGCTGGAGGCCCTCGCCAAGCGCGAGCCGCTCACCGCGACGGAGGCCGCCGAGCTGACCGGCGAGTCACCCACGAACTGCGCCTTCCACCTGCGCACCCTGGCCAAGTACGGCTTCGTCGAGGAGGCCGGCGGCGCACCGGGACGCCGCCGTCCCTGGCGGCTCAAGCACATCGGCTTCTCCGTCGACAACACGCACGAGGACGCGGAGACCTCGCACGCCGCCGAGGCCCTGGCCGGGTTGCTGTGGGACACCTGGCTCGGCCGTGCCGGCGCGGTGAACGCCCGCCGGGCCGGGTTCGAAGGCGCCTGGCGGCAGGTCACCGGCGGCTACCAGAACGTCGCCCACATGACCCCCGACGAGGCCGAGGAACTCGCGGCCGACCTGGCCCGACTCCTCGACCGCTACCGGAACCGACTGGTGGACCCGGCCCTGCGGCCGGCCGACAGCCTGCCGGTCGAACTGCTGCTGTTCACCTACCCGCTCGACGCGACCGATCCGGAGGGCTGAGCGGTGCGGGTCCTGCTGGCCGACCGGAACGCGCGGCTCCACCTCTTCGGCCAGACGCTGTCGTCGTTCGGCGACAGCGCCCTCTGGCTCGCCCTCGGCGTCTGGATCAAGATGCTCACCGGCAGCGCCTCCGCGGCCGGCCTGTCCTTCTTCGCGTTCGCGCTCGGCACCCTGGGCGGCCCGCTCGGCGGCATGCTCGCCGACCGGGTGCGCCGCCGTCCGCTGCTGATCGCCGTCAACCTCGCCACTGCGGCCCTGGTATTGCTGCTCCTGCTGGTCCGCGACCAGGGGCAGCTCTGGCTGGTCTACACCGTCATGTTCGGATACGGACTGTCGGCCGCGCTCCTCGGCCCGGCCCAGACCGCACTGCTCCAGACCGTCGTGCCGGACCAGCTGCTCGGTGCGGCGAACAGCGCACTGCAGACCCTGCGCGAGGGCATGCGCCTGGTGACACCCCTGTTCGGCGCGGGTCTGCTCACGGCCTTCGGGGCGACCCCGGTGATCGTCGGCGACGCGGTGACCTTCCTGGTCGCCGTCGCCGCCTTGCTCGCCCTGCGGGTGCGCGAGGAGCGGCCCGAACCGGCCGGGCAGCACCCGCTCGCCGAGGCCGTCGCGGGCGCCCGGCACATCCGGCGCACCGCCGCGCTGCGGCAGCTGACGGTGGCCGGCGGGGTGGCGATGATCGCGTTCGGCTTCTCCGAGACCGCGCTGTTCGCGGTCGTCGACCGGGGGCTGCACCGCCCGGCCGGCTTCCTGGGCGCACTGGTCACGGCGCAGGGCGTCGGCGCCATCGCTGCCGGGTGGGCGACCTCGGCGCTGATCCGGCGGGTCGGCGAAGGACGGCTGGCCGCCCTGGGGCTGGCCGTCGCAGCAGCGGGGTTCCTCCTGCTCGCCACTCCGTGGACCCTCGCCACTCTCGCGGGCTCCGCACTGGTCGGCTGCAGCCTGCCGTGGATCACGGTCGGCATCATGACGCTCTTCCAGCGCCGGACCCCACCCGCACTGATGGGCAGGACCGACGCGGCCCTCGGACTCGTCCGCTCCGTGCCGCAGACGGTCGCGATCGCCGTCGGGGCCGCACTGGTCGCCGTGGTGGACTACCGGGTCCTCCTGTCGGCCACGACCGGGCTGCTCCTGCTCGCGTCCGCCTACCTCGCCACCCGCCCCGAACTGCGCCCGTCCGAGCGCACCTCCCGGTCCTGCGACTCGGCCTGCAATTCCGGCGCATCCGCGAACTCCCGCACCTGCACGGCATCGTGGAAGGGCAGCGCCTCCCGCCAGCACGGCGATCCGGCCCGCAGCACCCACTCCCCGGCCCACCCGCACCCGACCGTCAGCAGCCACTCCCCCGCCGCGTCCTGCCACCGATGCCCGAACGCCCAGTCGATCTCCACAGCCGTACTCACCCACCGGCCCGGACGAGGATCCCCGACCTGACCCACCGACCTGACCCACCGACCGGACCTCCCCAGACCTCCCGCCGGACCACCGACCGGACCCCCCGCCCTGAGCCGATCGGCCGTCGGCCTGCGACTGCCGGCCGAACCCGCTTCCGGGACAGCGGAGTTCAAGGGGTCGGCGCGGACGGCTTCGCCTGGTCCGCCGTCACCCGGTCCACCAGGGCGGCGATCAGGGCGGCCGTGTGCTCGGCGGGGACGACGCCGGGGAGGGTGAGCTGTTCCAGCATCAGGCCGGTCATGGCCAGCTGGAGCAGTTGCACCGCGGTCCGGTCGCCGGGCAGCCCGGAGTCGAGGTGGAAGCGGGCGTCGGCCTCCATCGTCTCCCGTACGGTGGCGGTGAGTTCCGCCTGGAGCTCGGGCCGGCGGGTGGCTTCGAGGCGGAGTTCGAGCATGGCGAGGTAGCCGGTGCGCTCGGCGGTGACCCGGCGGTTGACCCAGGCCATCAGCTCGGCGACCAACGCGCGGGACGGCGCCGCCCGCATCACCTGCTCCACCTCCGCCGGGTCGGGGGCGATCCGCTCGTGGATCCGGCGGCCGGTCTGCCGGATCAGGTCGTCCCGGTTGGCGAAGTAGTTGGAGGCCGTGCCCTTCGGCACGCCCGCCTCGGCGTCCACCGCACGGAAGGTCAACCCGCGTGCACCGTCCCGCGCCAGGACCTCCACCGCCGCATCGACCAGGGCCGTGCGCCGCGCCGGGTTCTGCACCATCCGCTCCCCTTCCTCAGCCCCGAGAGGAACCCTCCTCCGCGGGATGCTTGCAACCACTACAGACAATGTACTACAACTGGAGTTGTTCGCGGCCGAGGGACGGACTGCGACACCCAGGGGGGACACCCATGCGATTCAGCGGACTCGGCCTGGCCCTGCTCACCGACGACACCGTCGCCAGCAGCCGCTTCTACATCGACCACTTCGGCTTCAAGCCGGTCGTCGACTTCGGCTGGTACGTCAGCCTGCACCACGACGAGCACCCGGCCCACATCATCGACTTCGTCGAGCGCGGCCACCCCTCGATGCCCGAGGACTTCCGCGCCCAGCCGACCGCCGGAGTCTGCCTGGCCTTCGTGGTCGAGGACGCCACGGCGGCCCAGGCCCGGCTGCGCGCAGCGGGTGTGGAGATCGCGGTCCCCCTCCGCGACGAACCGTGGGGGCAGCGGCGGTTCAACGTGTGGAGCCCGGAGGGCGTCCTGATCGAGGTGCTCCAACCGATCGACCCCGACCCCGAGTGGTCGGCCCGGCAGACGGCCTGAACGCGGCGGCGCGGGCAGGCGGAGGGCCCACGGACGGCCCGGTGGCGACGCACCCGGGGCGCGGTGGTTCCGATGGCCGATTACGCGGGCGTACGGTCACTCGGCCGGGTGAATGGTCGGTGTGCCTACGGTTCGCCGGACCGGGCGCTGCCAACACTTTCCTGCGGGACTGTGCCCGGCACCAGCCGGTGCCGGCGGTTCCCGCACGACCAGGCACCATCCCCTCAGAAACGGAGAAGACCGTGAAGGACATCCGCAGGGCCCTCGTGCTTGCCGGGGCAGCCGGTGCGCTCGTACTCGGCTCGGCCGGGGCGGCCTCCGCCTCGGCCAACGCCAGCGGCGTGGCCACCAACTCGCCGGGTGTGCTCTCCGGCAACCTCATCCAGATCCCGATCCACATCCCGCTCAACATCTGCGGGAACACCGTGAGTGTGGTCGGCCTGCTCAATCCGGCCCTCGGCAGCGCCTGCTCCAACACCGGCTGAACATAACCGTCCTGACACCGAGTCGGAACCGGTGCCGCCCCATCGGGTGGCACCGGTTCCCGTCGTTCGGCGCGGGTGCGCGGTCAGCCCGCCTGGGCCGCCACCTCGGCGACGATCCGCTCGCACAGCTCATGGGTGCGCAGCGCGTCGCGGGCCGAGACGGTCCTGCCCGCGCGGATGTCCTCCAGGAAGGCCAGGACGACCTGCTCGATCCCGCGCTGCCGGGCCACCGACACCCAGTCACCGCGACGACGGACCGTCGGCTGGCCCTTGTGGTCGATCACCTCGGCGAGGTTGAGCACCGCGCGCTTGGAGTCGCTGCCGGAGACCTCCAGGATCTCCTCGGTGGAGCCGCTGACCCGGTTCATGATGCCGAGCGCGGTGAAGCCGTCGCCGGAGAGCGTCAGCACGAGGTGCTCCAGCAGGCCGTCCCGGGTGCGCGAGCGGACGTCGAAGTGCTCGATCTCGCCGGGGATCAGGAAGCGGAGCGTGTCCACGACGTGGATGAAGTCGTCGAAGACCAGTGTGCGGGCGGCCTCCGGCAGTCCCTCGCGGTTCTTCTGCAGCACGATCAGGTCGCGGGGACGCTCCTTGGCCAGCAGGTAGCCGGGCGCGTGGCGCCGGTTGAAGCCGACCATCAGCGAACGGCCGGTCCGCTCGGCGAGGTCCACCAGCCGCCGGGCACCGTCCAGGTGGTGGTCGAGCGGCTTGTCGACGTAGACGTCCACGCCGGCGGTGAGCAGCTGCTCGACGATGGGGACGTGCTGGTCGGTGGTGGCGTGCACGAAGGCGGCCCGGATGCCGCTGCCGATCAGCTCGCCCAGATCGGTGAAGCGGTGCTCGGGGCCGATCCGGTAGGCACCTCCGAGACGGTCCAGCTTGGCCCGGTCACGGGTCATCAACCGCAGGTCGAGACCGGGCAGCGCGGTGAGGACCGGCAGGTACGCCTTCTGTGCGATATCCCCCAGGCCGATCACACCAACAGGAAGCAAGGCATCAACGGCAGCGGACTGACTCACGGGGTCTCCTGTCAAGTGAACGATCATCGCCGGCCCCACCTTATGCGCCGGCCGCCGCCCGCAGCCGAGCCCCGGTCGGCGCCCCCTGCCGGAACGCGCGAACGCCCCGGCCTCGACCCGGAAACCACGCACCCGGGAAGGCCGCGCCCGAAGTTCCACCCCGCGGTTGGACACCTGGGGGCTGGGACATGTGAGCCCGGAGGAAGCAGCGCCGGATGGGGCCCGAGAGCAGCATGTGGCACGGACCAGGGGGAGATCCCGGAACAGGTGAGGCCGGTCCGACGAGACCGAAGAGTTGCCTGACTGACAGTCATGTCGCAGCAGTGGGGCTTGTCTGATCGATCGTCAGTCGATTCGGGCCGAGCGGTGCCGTGCAGCCAGGTTCGTAAGCGATTCTCGGGGCACATGCATTTACAAGTATGAGGAGGCTTACCTAATCTTTGGCGTCTCCAGTCCCGTCCTCTAGCGAAGGAACGACCGAACGCATGTCTCTCACCGAGCCCATCGACAGGGCCAGGCCGTACGTGCTGGGCCTCTTCCGGATCGTCATCGGTTTCCTCTTCGCCTGTCACGGCGCCTCCTCTCTGTTCGGCTTCTTCGGTGGCTCGATGGGCACCGGCACCACGGTCGCCGCCGGCACCTGGCCGTACTGGTACGCGGCCGTCATACAACTGGTCGGCGGGCTCCTCGTGATGTGCGGCCTGTTCACACGCACCGCGGCCCTGGTCTCCTCGGGTTCGATGGCCTACGCGTACTTCGTGGAGCACCAGGCGGACGCGCTGCTGCCGCTGCAGAACCACGGCGAGCCCTCCGCGATGTACTGCTGGTCCTTCCTGCTCCTGGTCTTCACCGGGCCCGGCGCACTCGCCCTCGACCGGACCCTGGCCACGCTCCGCCGGGGCAGCTCCACCTCCGAGGCCACCGTCTCCGTGTGACCGCCCCACCCCGACCGGCCCGCACCGACCGGCCCGCACCCGGTGAACGGACTGCGCCGCACCGCCGCCGATCACCGGCGACCCCAGCACCGTCGAACCTGCCCGCGCCCCGCCGGCCGTCCGTCGGCTCCTCGCCGACCACGGACCCGCGGGTCGCGGGCTCGGGTCCCGGCGGGAGGGCGCGTCAGGGGATGCCGGTGCGATCGGCACGGCGGATGGTGTCGAGGAGACCGCGCGGACCGTGCCCCGGTGGGCGTCCGCACGCCGGGGCCAGCAGCGGGCACCATCGTCCGAGGACCGGCAGGCGGTCGGGGTCCGGTCGGCTGCGGGGCAGGGCACAATGCCCCTATGACCATTGCGCGCTGGAACGGCGAGATCGTCGCCGAGAGCTCACGGACCACGGTCGTCGAGGGCAACCACTACTTCCCGATCGACTCGGTCCGGGCGGAGCTGCTGGCCCCCTCCCCCACCACCACGGTGTGCCCGTGGAAGGGCGTCGCCTCCTACTACACGATCCGGGTGGCGGGCGCCGAGAACCCGGACGCCGCCTGGTACTACGCCGATCCGAGCCCGGCCGCGGCGCAGGTCGCCGGGCGGGTGGCCTTCTGGCGGGGCGTCGAAGTCACCGACAGCTAGGGCCGCTGTCACGGACACGGCCCCCGCCGCGCACCCGGCAGGATCCGTAGGAGCGGCCACGGGCCCCGCACAGGCCGTCCGAGGCTCCTCCGGACCGATCCGACGGCCGGTTCACGCCGCCGACATGCCCTGAGCCGCCGTCGTCAGTGCCGTCAGGACCGGCCGGATCAGCGGGTGCTGCTCGGCACCGCTGCGCACGGCGGCGAAGACCTTGCGGGTGGCGAGCGCGCTGTCCACCTGACGCACCGCGACCCGGGAAAGGTCCACCCCGCGCAGCGCGGAGCGCGGGACCAGTGCCACGCCCGCACCCGCCGAGGCGAGCGCCACGACGGCGCGGAAGTCGTCCGAGGAGTGCACCAGCCGGGGCTGGAAGCCCGCGTGCTCGCAGGCCAGCAGGACCACGTCGTGGCAGGGGTTGCCGGGGTAGGGGCCGATCCACGGCTCGGTGGCGAGGTCGGCGACGGCCACCGGGCCCGGTTCGGACGCCAGCGGGTGGCCGAGCGGGAGCACCGCTTCGAAGGGCTCGGCGTAGAGCGGCACCCTGGTGAGCCTCCGGTCGTCGGCGCGCGGCGCGCCCCGGTACTCGACCGCGACGGCGATGTCCGCCAGCCCGTCCAGCAGCATCGGCAGACTGGCGTCGCCCTCGGCGTCCAGCACCTTGATCCGTACGCCGGGCGCGGCCTCGGCGAGCGCGGTGATCGCCGGCGCGAGGACCAGCGCGATCCCGGTCGCGAACGCCGCCACCGTGACCTCACCGGCCGCCCCCGCGCTGTAGGCCGCGAGGTCGGCCTCGGCGCGTTCGAGCTGGGCCAGCACCGCGTCGGCGTGCCCGAGCAGGATCTCCCCGGCGGCAGTGAGCCGGACGCCCCGGCCGTCGCGGGCCAGCAGGTGGTGTCCGGTCTCCTGTTCGAGCGCGGCGAGCTGCTGGGAGACCGCGGACGGGGTGAGGTAGAGCGCGGCAGCTGCGGCCGTCACGGTGCGGTGGTCGGCCACGGCCCGCAGGGTCCGCAGCCGTCGTGCGTCGATCACTCGGCCATTCTGCCAGTGCGGAGGGCCCGGCTCCGCCGCCGCCCTCCGGGTACCGCGCAGCTCCCCGAGTTCCCGGGGAGCTGCCCGGCCCCCCTGCCAGGGCACCGGGCGCCTTCGCCGACCGGACGCAGCCGGGCCGGGCAACGGGGAGGGCGGCGGGGAACCGCCGGACAGCTGCGGCTGCCCGGTCGCGTGGTTCCCCGCCGCCCCGAAGGGTGCTGCTCGGCGGTTACTCGCCGAGGGCCGCGCGGGCGTCGATGAAGGCCGCGACGGCGCGCTCGACGTCCTCGGTGGAGTGGGCGGCCGAGAGCTGGACCCGGATCCGGGCCTGGCCGTGCGGCACGACCGGGTAGGAGAACCCGATCACGTACACGCCACGCTCCAGCAGCAGTTCGGCCAGCCGGCCGGCCTTGGCGGCGTCGCCGATCATCACCGGGGCGATGGCGTGCTCGCCGGGCAGGATCTCGAAGCCCGCCTCGGTCATCTTCGTCCGGAACAGCTGGGTGTTCGCGGCCAGCCGCTCGCGCAGGTCGCCGGACTTCTCCAGCAGGTCGAGCACGGTCAGCGAGGCGGCGGCGATCACCGGGGCGAGCGAGTTGGAGAACAGGTACGGCCGCGAGCGCTGGCGCAGCAGCGCGACGATCTCGCTGCGCGCGGCGACGTAGCCACCGGAGGCGCCGCCGAGGGCCTTGCCGAGGGTGCCGGTGATGATGTCCACCCGGTCCATCACGCCGTGCAGTTCGGGGGTGCCGCGGCCGCCGGGGCCGACGAAGCCGACCGCGTGCGAGTCGTCGACCATCACCATCGCGCCGTAACGGTCGGCGAGGTCGCAGATCTCGCGCAGCGGGGCGATGTAGCCGTCCATCGAGAACACGCCGTCGGTGACGATCAGGCGGCGGCGGGCGTCCTGGGTGGCCTTGAGCTGCGCCTCCAGCTCGGCCATGTCGCGGTTGGCGTAGCGGTGGCGGCGGGCCTTCGACAGCCGGATGCCGTCGATGATGCTCGCGTGGTTGAGCGCGTCGGAGATGACGGCGTCGCGCTCGTCGAGCAGGGTCTCGAAGACACCGCCGTTGGCGTCGAAGCAGGAGGAGTACAGGATGGTGTCCTCCTGGCCGAGGAAGGCGGAGATCCGCTCCTCCAGCTGCTTGTGGACGTCCTGGGTGCCGCAGATGAAGCGCACCGAGGCCATGCCGTAGCCCCAGCGGTCCAGCGCGTCCTTGGCGGCGGCGACGACGGCGGGGTGGTCGGCCAGGCCGAGGTAGTTGTTGGCGCAGAAGTTGAGGACCTCTCCGGGGCGACCGCCGCCGGTGACGGTGACGGCGGCGCTCTGCGGGCTGCCGATCACGCGCTCGGGCTTGAAGAGGCCGGCCTCGCGGATCTCGTCCAGGGTCGCGGCGATGTCCTCACGGACGTTGTCGAACACGGTGTCTCCTACAGGGTGTCAGACGGGGAGGGCGGTCGGGTCTCAGACGGTCCAGTCCAGAATGACCTTGCCACAGTTGCCACTTGCCGCCTCGTCGAAGGCGGCTGCGAAGTCGGCGGCGGGGTAGCGGCCGGTGATCACCGGGCTGAGGTCGAGACCGCCCTCCAGCAGGACGGACATCGCGTACCAGGTCTCGAACATCTCGCGGCCGTAGATGCCCTTGATGGTGATCATCGAGGTGACGACCCGCGCCCAGTCCACCGCGAAGTCCTCGGCGGGCAGACCGAGCATGGCGATCCTGCCGCCGTGGGTCATGTTGGCGATCATCGACTGCATCGCCTCGGGGCGGCCGGACATCTCCAGGCCCACGTCGAAGCCCTCGCGCAGGCCGAGCTGCTGCTGGCCCTCCTCGATGGTGTGCTGCGAGACGTCGAGCGCCAGCGTGACGCCGACCTTGCGGGCCAGGTCGAGGCGGTACGGGGAGACGTCGGTGATCATCACGTGGCGGGCACCGGCGTGCTTGGCGACGGCGGCGGCCATGATGCCGATCGGGCCCGCGCCGGTGATCAGCACGTCCTCGCCGACCAGCGGGAAGGACAGCGCGGTGTGCACGGCGTTGCCGAACGGGTCGAAGATCGCGGCCACGTCCAGGTCCACCGGCACCCGGTGCACCCAGACGTTGGAGGCGGGCAGTGCGACGTACTCGGCGAAGGCACCGTCACGGCCCACGCCCAGACCGACAGTGTTGCGGCACAGGTGGCGCCGCCCGGCCAGACAGTTGCGGCACTTGCCGCACACCAGGTGGCCCTCGCCGCTGACCAGGTCGCCCACGTTGACGTCCGAGACCGCCGAGCCGACCTCGGCGACCTCGCCGACGAACTCGTGGCCGAGCGTCAGCGGGGTCCTGATGGTCTGCTGGGCCCAGCCGTCCCACTTGCGGATGTGCAGGTCGGTGCCGCAGATACCGGTGCGCAGCACCTTGATCAGCACATCGGACGGACCGATCTCCGGCATGGGAACGTCCATCAGCCAGAGTCCGGGCTCGGCCTTCTGCTTGACGAGTGCCTTCACGGCAAGGGCTCCTGACGCACGATGGAACGGACCTGCCGGAGGGACAGGCCGAGATGAACCCGGCGTACGACCCCTGCCGGGCCGGGCAGAGTGAAATCTGCCTGGTCAGAGGGGGTGCGGTCCATCGAGGAATTCTTAAGGGCCGCCACAGCTGGGCTTCACGATCCTGCCCGAGCTGCGCCCCACGCTCCCCAGCGGCCCGCCGCGCACCACTCGTACGGCCCATGCGGCGGGCCCGCCGGGCCCACGGCTGCGCCAACAGAACGACTGGCGCTCGTAAAATCTTGTCCGTGGCTTGTCAGGTCCCTTCTGGAGCGCCGCCGGGCCGAACTACCTTCGTGCCTTGTGACAATCCGTCGATCTCGTCCGTTCGCCGTCATCACCACGCTCCTGGCCGCGCTCACCGTGGCGCTGCTCGGCCCCGCCGCCGCGCATGCGAGCACCGCAGGCACCGTACGCAACGGCGCCAGCCAACCCGTCTACTCCTACGCCGCCGCCGTCCGGGAGACCGTCTGGGTCGACACCGGCCTGGACGGTGACGGCGACGGCCGCACCGACCGGGTCGCCGCCGACATCATCCGGCCCAGCGAACCGGCCGCGGCCGGTCTGAAGATCCCGGTCATCATGGACGCGAGCCCGTACTACTCCTGCTGCGGGCGCGGCAACGAGTCCCAGCTCAAGACGTACGACGCACAGGGCCACCCGGTCCAGTTCCCGCTCTTCTACGACAACTACTTCGTCTCGCGCGGCTACGCCGTGGTTCTGGTCGACCTCACCGGCACCAACCGCTCCGACGGCTGCGTGGACGTCGGCGGCCCCTCCGACGTCGCCTCCGCCAAGGCGGTGGTCGACTGGCTGAACGGCCGGGCCCCCGGCTACAGCGCCCGCACCGGCAGCAGCCCCGTCCAGCCGACCTGGACGAACGGTTCGGTCGGCATGATCGGGAAGTCCTGGGACGGCACCATCGCCAACGGGGTGGCCGCGACCGGTGTGCAGGGTCTGAAGACCATCGTCCCGATCTCCGCGATCAGCTCCTGGTACGACTACTACCGGTCGGACGGCGCGCCGCTCTACAGCGGCACGCCCGCCGACCTCGCCGGTGAGGTGGAGAGCTCGTCGGCGACCTCGAACTGCTCCGCCGTGCAGAGCCGACTCGCCACCGGGTCGCCGTCCAACGGCAACTGGACCGCCATGTGGCAGCAGCGCGACTACGTCGCCTCGGCGGCCAACGTCCGTGCCAGCGTCTTCGTGGTGCACGGCCTGCAGGACCTGAACGTCCGCGACATCAACTTCTCCCAGTGGTGGAGGGCGCTGGCCGCGACCGGGGTGGACCGGAAGATCTGGCTCTCCCAGACCGGCCACGTCGACCCCTTCGACTACCGGCGCGCGGCCTGGGTGGACACCTTGCACGACTGGTTCGACCACTACCTGCTGGGCGTGGACAACGGCATCCAGAACGGTCCCGTCGCCGACGTCGAGCGGGCACCGGACCAGTGGACCCAGGACCCGTCCTGGCCCGCGCCCGGGACGGTGACCAGCACGCTCGGCCTGCGACCCGGCGTGCTCACCGGCGGCACCGGCAGCGGCACCGCGAGCTTCACCGACGACCGGTCCCGCGGCGAGAACGACTGGGCGGCCGACGTCGACCTCAGCACCCCCGACAAGACGGCCTTCACCACCGGCGCGCTCACCCGGGACCTGCGGATGTCCGGCGGCGGCTCGATCACCCTGGCCGTGCGGCCGTCCACCAGGAGCGCCCGCCTGAGCGCGGTGCTGGTCGACCTCGGACCGGCGACCATCCGCAACTACCAGGGCTCCGGTGAGGGCATCACCACCCTGGGCACCCGTTCGTGCTGGGGCGACAGCACCGCGGGCGACAGCGCCTGCTTCCTGGACACCGCAGCCGACACCGCCCAGGTGGACTACACGGTCTTCAGTCGGGGCTGGGCCGACCTCGGGCACTACGCGGGACTGGACAAGAGCGTCACCCTGACCCCGGGAAAGACGTACTCGATCACCTTCGACCTGGCCGGTACCGACCACATCGTGCCCGCCGGACACCGGCTCGCCCTGATCGTGGCCGGAACGGACAACGGGTTGATCGACCCGCCGTCCACCAAACCCACCGTCACCGTCGACCTGGCCCACTCCTCCCTCCGGCTGCCGCTGGTCGGCGGCGCCGGCCAACTGCCGCGCGCGGCAGAGCGGATCCGGGCCCGGGTCCTGCACGGGCTGCCCGCCGGGTCACCCGCCACCGTCGCCCGGCCGGAGACCTTCCGCTGAGCCGGGCCGAGTCCTGAGCACTCCCCGGCCCGTACCCGAGGGTGTACGGGCCGGGGGCCTGCCGTACCACCGGCCGACCGCGGGGCTGCGGGGCTGCGGGGCTGCGGGGCTGCGGGGCTGCGGGGCTGCGGGGCTGCGGGGCTGCGGGGCCAGGGACTCACGGGCCGAGCAGTTCCGCCAGGTCGTAGGAGACCGGCTCCTCCAGTTGGTCGTAGGTGCAGTCGGCCGGTTCGCGGTCGGGGCGCCAGCGGCGGAACCGGGTGGTGTGACGGAAGCGGGTGCCCTCCATGTGGTCGTAGGCGACCTCACACACCCGCTCCGGGCGGAGCGGGACCCAGGAGAGGTCCTTGGTGCCCGTCCAGCGGCTGACCGCGCCCGGCAGCCGGGAGGAGGCCTGAGCGGCCGCGTCGGCCCAGGCGGCCCAGGGGTGTCCGGTGAGGTCGGTCATCCGCAACGGCTCCAGTTCCTCGACCAGTTGGGCCCGGCGGGCCATCGGGAAGGAGGCACTCACGCCGACGTGCTGGAGCTGTCCGGCGGAGTCGTACAGCCCCAGCAGCAGCGAACCGACCACCGGGCCGCTCTTGTGCTCGCGGTAGCCGGCCAGGACGCAGTCGGCGGTGCGCTGGTGCTTCACCTTGAACATGGCGCGCTGGCCGGGACGGTAGGGCTGGTCCAGCGGCTTGGCGACGATGCCGTCCAGCCCGGCGCCCTCGAACCGGGAGAACCAGCTGCGGGCCTGGTCGAGGACGGTGGTGGCCGGAGCGGTGTGGATCGGCGGCCGGGCCCGGTCGAGCGCCGCGAGCAGGGCGGCCCGCCGCTCGGCGAGGGGCCGTTCGGCCAGCGCGTCGGAGCCGAGCGCGAGCAGGTCGAAGGCGACGAAGGAGGCGGGCGTGCGGCCAGCGAGGGTGCGGACCCGGCTGGCCGCCGGATGGATGCGCTCCAGCAGTTCCTCGAAGTGCAGCCGACCGTCGTGCGCGATCACGATCTCACCGTCCAGCACGCACCGTTCGGGCAGTTCGGTGCGGAACGCGTCGACCAGTTCGGGAAAGTAGCGGGTGAGCGTCTTGGCGGTCCGGCTGCCGATCTCGACGTCCTCGCCGTCCCGGAAGACGATCGCCCGGAAGCCGTCCCACTTCGCCTCGTACTGCATGCCGGGCGGGATCTCGTCCACCGCCTTCGCCAGCATCGGCGCGACCGGAGGCATCACGGGAAGGTCCATGCTCCGATGGTGGCGGGCCGGTCGCCCGCCCGCGTGCCGGACACGGCGGGCAGGGCCCGCTCGGCCTAGCGTGGGCCCATGGCTGGAACGGCAGGAGCGGTGGAACTCGAGGTGGACGGCCGGACGGTGCGGCTCTCCAACCCCGGCAAGGTCTACTACCCGGCGCGTGGCTTCACCAAGCTGGACGTCGCCCGGTACTACCTCGCGGTCGCGCCCGGAATCCTGCGCGGGCTGCGCGAGCGGCCGACCACGCTGCAGCGCTTCCCCGACGGCATCGAGGGCGAGTTCTTCTACCAGAAGCGTGCGCCCAAGAACGTCCCCGACTGGCTCCCGACCGCGCGGATCGCCTTTCCCAGCGGACGCACGGCGGACGAGATCTGCCCCACCGAGCAGGCCGCCGTGCTGTGGGCAGCGAACCTGGGCTGCCTGACCTTCCACCCGTGGCCGGTCCGCCGCTCCGACACCGAGCACCCCGACGAGCTGCGGATCGACCTCGACCCGCAGCCCGGCACCGACTTCCACGACGCCGTCCGGGCCGCCCACGAACTGCGAGGCCTGCTGGACGAACACGGCCTGCGCGGCTGGCCCAAGACCTCCGGCGGGCGCGGGCTCCACGTGTACGTACCCGTGGAGCCCCGCTGGACCTTCACCGACTGCCGGCATGCAGTGATCGCCCTCGGACGGGAACTGGAACGGCGCATGCCCGGCCGGGTCACCACCGCCTGGTGGAAGGAGGAGCGCGGCGAGCGCATCTTCGTCGACTACAACCAGATGGCCCGCGACCGCACCATCGCCTCGCCCTACTCCCTGCGCGCCCGGCCGGAGGCCACCGCCTCGGCCCCACTGCGCTGGGAGGAGCTGGACGAGGTCGCACCGACCGACTTCGACCTGCGCACCCTGCCCGAGCGGTTCACCGAACTGGGCGATCTGCACGCGGACTTGGACGACCACGCGTTCTCGCTGGACCCACTTCTCGAACTGTCCGCCCGGCAGGCCCGCGACCACGGTGTCGGCGACCTCCCCTACCCGCCGGACCACCCCAAGATGCCCGGCGAACCCGCCCGGGTCCAGCCCAGCCGGGCACGCAAGCACTGAGGGCGGACGCGCCGGGGGCTCGGCGAAGAGGCCCGTCCGGCGGGGTGCGGACAGTGGCGCGCCGGCGGCAGGGTACGAGCAGCGGGGTGCAGGTGGCGGGTGCGGGTGGCGGGGTGCAGGTGGCGGGGTGCAGGTGGCGGGGTGCAGGTGGCGAGGAACGTCGACGGGATCAGGTGGGGTCGGCGCCCGGGTCGGTGATCCATTGGTTGTGGTGCATGACGGTCCGGGCGAGCTCCACGTCCTGCTCGCCGACCAACCGGATGATGCCTCAGACCGCGCAGAGCGCCGCGATCTCGGCTGCCGACCAGGAACCGGCCGCGCCGGGACGGGTGCTCAGGTAGTCCGCGACCCGCTCCAGGTCCCAGCCGTGGGCCTCGGTGAGGCCGGCGGCGAGGTGGCGCAGGTAGGCGGCCGACGGGCGGTTCAACTTCGCGCGGGCTCTTCGCCAGGATGCCGTGCAGGTCAGGACCGGATAGCCGTCCAGCATGCCCGGGCACACCAGGATCTCGTAGCGGCCGGGCCCCAGCTCGGCATGGCCGTCGGTCAAGGCGCCGCTCAGTTCGAGATCCGTCCCCGGACTGCGGCGCATCTCCTGGGCGACGATGTCCGAGAACTGGCTCACCGTCAACAGATAGGCCCGGGCCGGCATCTCGCCGCCACGCAACGGGTCGAAGAAACCCATGCCTCCGGTCCAGGTGCGGGACTCCAGTGCGAAGTACAGCTCCCCGCGCAGCAGGATCGGCATCGCGCGTTCGGGCCCGCTCCTGTCACGGCACCCCGGGTAGATCCGCGTCGTGCCGGGCGGGCAGCCCCCCGTCAGGTAGTAGGCGAGCCGGGTGAGGTGCATGTTCGAGCCGTACGCCGCGTACCAGACCCGCTCGGGGTGTGGGCGCACGGTACCTGCGGTCAACGGCTCCAGCCGGACGGGCTCACGCGGACTCGGCATGCGCCGAGGATAGCCCGGGGCCGCCGGGCTCCCCCGGAGGTTCCCGGAAAGCTCGCCGGAACGGGCCCGGAGATCCTCGGAGGATTCCCGGACGAGTTCGCGGAGGAGTTCGCGGAGGAGTTCGCGGAGGAGCTTTCGGACGTGCCACCCCCGACGGCTTCGGGAGCGGCGGCCCCAGCGCGGCGGAGAGCAACCGGGCACGGCGGCGAGCGGCCGAGGCCGGTGGACGGCGTGATCGAATTCCGGTCGGAACGGGCGGCAACCTGATCGATGCGGATGGTGGTCTGGAGGGTGAAAGGGGGTGCGCCTGGATGCGCGCGGAAGACGAGACAGAGTTCAGGGAGTTCGTTCAGGGACGGTGGCCGTCCCTGGTGCGGACGGCCTATCTGCTCACGGGGGATCGCCACTATGCCGAGGACGTGGCCCAGACTGCGCTCGCCAGGGCGTACGCCTCCTGGCACCGGGTCCGGAGCAGCGACAACCCGGATGCGTACCTGCGCCGGATCCTGGTAACCAGCAACGCCAACCGGTTCCGCAAACAGCGGCCTGTGGAGTTCCCGACCGAGACCCTCCCGGACCGGCCCCACCACGGGGAGGACGATCCCAGCGCACGGCTCGACCAGCGGCAGGTCCTGCTGGCCGCGCTGGCCGAACTGCCTGCCCGGCAGCGCGCCGTGGTGGTCCTGCGGTACTGGGAGGACCTGTCCGAGGCCGAGGTCGCCGCGACCCTCGGCTGCTCGGCCGGGACCGTCAAGAGCCAGGCGTCGAAGGGGCTCGCGAAGCTCCGGGCCCACCCCCAACTGGCCGACCACACATGGCAGACCACCCGACCGGAGGTGCTCAATGGCAGACTTCGATGAGACCGATCTCCAACTGACGCTCACCAACCAGGTGAACAACCTGACCGTAGGGCCCGCGCCGTTCGAGGCGATCGTGCGCGAGGGCGGCAGGATCCGCCGTCGCCGCTACGCCACCAGGGCCGCTCTCACTCTGGGCCTCGCCGGGGCGATGGTCTCAGGACTGATCCTCGTGCAATCCGCCGCAGGGCGGCCCTCGCCCACCGCGCCGACCGGGCCCGGGCCTGCCGCCAACGTACCTGCCGCGTCCACCGGACCGGCGGGAGCCGGACCGACGGGGGGCGGCGGCACGGGAGGCGGAACCGGGCCGACGCAATCGCCCGCAACGAAGGTGGACTTCCGGCCTGCCCAGGACCTGTCCGGCGTGCCGAACGACGTCCTGGCCGCCACGGTCAAGGGACGCGCCTCGGGGGTCGAGGGCCAGGTGCTGGTGTGGCTGCCGCCGCAGTACGACGATCCGGCCTACCGGGGCCGTACGTTCCCCGTCATCGAACTGCTGCCCGGGTTTCCGGGCTCGCCTTCGGTGTGGTTCGGCGCGATGCAGGCGTCGGAGCAACTCAAGGGACTGATCACCGACCACGGATCCCAGCCGTTCATCCTGGTGGCGCCCCAGACCAGCCTGTCCAGCACGGAGGACCCCGGCTGCGTCGACGTCCCGGGCAAGGTCAAGGCCGAGACCTGGCTGACGCAGGACGTACCGCAGTTGGTGCTGGACAACTTCCGTGCCGACCCGGCTGCCGAACGCTGGTCGGTGGCCGGCTACTCCGCGGGGGCACACTGCGCCACCCGGCTGGGCATCGGGCACCCCGATCGGTTCCACGCGGTGGCGGGGTTCTCCGGGTTCAACGACCCCGCCACGGAGCCGACTTCGGCTGCTGCCAAGGACCCGGAACTGCGGAAGTCGGCCAGCCCGTTGAACATGCTCAGGAGCGCGGCGCAGCCCCCGCATGTCAGCCTCTACGAGGCCGCTGCCGCGCACGACGGACTTGAGGACGCGAAGGCGCTCAAGGCCGCAGCCACGTCGCCGACCACCGTGACCGTGGTGGAGAACACCGCGAGCCATTCCATCCACAGCTGGCGTGGGATGGTGTCGGACGCGCTGCGCTGGCTCTCCCAGCAGACGCCCGAGCAGCGCTGACAGCACGTCATACCGGCCGGCCCACCGCCCGGACCGTCGAGACGGCGACCGGAACGGCACCCGGATCGGGATCTGTTCCGCCGACCGGGTGGGCCCCCTCCCCTGCCGCCGGACCGTCGGACCTCCCCACCGCCCGGCAGAGCCGCCCCGTCCACCCCGTCCGGCAGCCACCGGGGAAAGCCGTAGGGTGAGGGCATGCTGGAGAAGATCTTGGCGGAGGCCGCCGACGGACTGTTCCCATCTGCCGACGGATCGGTCACGGTGGTGCCGCAGCCGAACGAGCGCGAAGCGGGCGTGATCGCGTTCAGCGCCCACGCCGTGGTGTTCACGGAGGAGGACCCGGCCTGGATCCGGGAGACCATCGCAGCCTCCCCGGCCGATCAGCTGGCCGCGCCGATGTCCCCGTTCTTCCTCAGTGCCTTCGCCGAGCGGACCGGCCGTGTGATCAACACCATCGATCTGCTGACCGTGGCCGACCGGCTGCCCGGTGAACCGCCGCTGCCCATGCGGCAGATCGAGGATCACGAGCACCCTCGCATCGTCCGTGCCCTGCTCTTCCGCGACGACGTCCGGGCCTGGACCACGCCCGGCGGGGTACTGGTGCTCGGACGCGGCGTGGCCGGGCGGTGGGAGGCCGCGATCGAGGTCGACCCGCAGGCCAGGGGACGGGGGCTCGGCCGGGCACTGGCGGTGACGGCGCGCCATCTGCTGCCGGAGGGTGAGCACCTCTGGGCGCAGCAGAGCCCGGGCAATGCGACCAGCGTCCGCACCTTCCAGGCCGCCGGATACCGCCCGGTCGGCAGCGAGGCCCTGCTGGTGCACCACACGGGCTGAAGCGCCGGGTGGAACCGGTGCGCTGCCGGGGCACTGTCCAGGACTGGTCATGACCTGACCTCACAAGACGGGAGCGTGACGACGGAACAGGGCCTGGCGAGTGGAGCCGACGACGAAGGCTGCGGGCTCACCGGGCCGGAGCCGAACGGTGTGCCGGGCGGCCTGCGGGACGTCGGCACCCGGCGCAAGGCGCAGGGTGGGTGCGGGCCGATCGAGCACTCCGCTGTCGCGGTGCTCCAACGGGCGACCGAAGAAGCCCGTGAGGTGGATCTGTTGAGCGGCCGGCACCGGACCCGGAACTACGGCGGGAGCGGGTAACGATCCGCCTGCACGGCGGGACTGGCCACGTTGACCGTCAACTCGCGGTGGGGAACCGTACCGACCCGGAGGCCGGGCCGGGAAGTGCCGAACAGATACGGCGAGACCGTGCCGAGTCGGTGCGGAGCGGTGGGCGGACGACAGGGCGAGTCTCGCCCGCTGCACCGTGGTCGGCGCCGGTGGCCCGGCCCCGTGAGCACGGCAGGGGAGACGAGCGCGGCAGGGGGAGCGCACGCGGCTGAGGCTTCGGGCGCGGCCGGGACAGCGGATGCGGCGGGAGGAGTGGCAACCGGGACTGCGGAGGCCGCAGTACGGGCCGCCGGAGCGGCGAGCGGGAGAACCAGGGCGGAGGGCAGGATCAACTTCCGGATCATGACGTCCAGTCTGCTGACCCATCGTCAGTCGATCGATAGTGCAGACACCACTCTTCTCCGTGAGGTCCGCACCACCCCGCCCCTGTACCCAGCTACCGGGTGAGACGGAAGACGAGGTACTCGACCGAGTGGTCGAGCAGCTGCGGCGCACCCGTGATCGGCCGGACCTGCGGGGACACGAACAGACTCAGACCGAGGTGGTCGAAGTGCCGGCCCCGCCGCCGCCTCGGCCGCACGGCAGGCCCGTTCGCGCCAGGCCCGGATGCGCTCGGTGCGCTCCTGGTCCAGCTGGGGCGTGCAGTCGGAGTGCGTCATCGGCTCGTGCCGGGAGGGCGGCGCCCTCCCGGCCGCACCCCGGCGCTCGCGCAGGTCCCACCACGGTGCGGAGGCAGCGGATGCGGTCCCTACCGCAGTACGGGCGCCGTCGCACTGACGATGCTCACCGCATGGGTGATCTGAGCGTCCGTCAGGTCGCCACGGGCGGTCAGGCGGAGTCGGGAGATGCCGTCCGGGACGGACGGGGGACGGAAGCAGCCCACCGCGAGCCCGGCGGTCCGGCAGTCGGCGGCCCACTGGACGGCGGCCTCCGGCCCCGGGGCGCGGACCGAGACGACGGCGGCGTCCGGCACGCTCGCCTGCAGTCCGGCGGCGGTGAGCCGGTCCGCCAGGGTACGGGCGACCTCGCGGGCGCGGTCGGCGCGCTGCGGCTCGGCGCGCAGCAGGCGCAGCGCCCCGAGGGCGGCACCGACGGCGGCAGGGGCGAGGCCGGTGTCGAAGATGAAGGTGCGGGCGGTCTCGGTGAGGTGCCGGATGACCCGCCAGGGCCCCAGCACCGCACCGCCCTGGGAACCGAGCGACTTGGAGAGCGTGGCCGTGGCGACCACGTCGGGCTGCCCGGCGAGCCCCACGGCGGCCGCCGCACCGCTGCCGCCGGGACCGAGCACGCCCAGCCCGTGCGCGTCGTCGATCACCAGCGCGGCGCCGTGCGCACGCGCGGCGGCGGAGAGCCCGGCGAGCGGGGCCGCGTTGCCGTCAACCGAGAAGACTGAGTCGCTGACCACCAGCGCCCGCCGGTGGGAACGGCCGGCGAGCACCTCGGCGACGGCCGCCGGGTCGCTGTGCGGGGCGCGGTGGACGTCGCTGCGGGAGAGCCGGCAGCCGTCGATCAGCGAGGCGTGGTTGTACGCGTCGGAGACGATCAGCGTGTCCGGGTCGGTGAGCGCGGTGAGGGCGGCGAGGTTGGCCGCGTACCCGGAGGAGAAGACCAGCGCCGCCTCGAAGCCGCAGAACTCGGCCAGTTCCTGCTCCAGTTCGCCGTGCAGGGCGGTGGTGCCCGTGACCAGGCGGGAGCCGGTCGAGCCGCCGCCCCAGCGCAGCGCGGCGTCGGCGGCGGCCCTGGTGACGGCGGGGTGGTGCACCAGTCCGAGGTAGTCGTTGCTGGCCAGGTCCAGTACCGGGTCATCGGCCGGACGGCTGCGCAGGGTACGGGTCAGCCCGGCTCGGGCACGGAGCTCGGCCGCCTCGTCGAGCCAGTCGAAGACGGCATCGGGAGCGAGGACCTGCTTCTGCTCTGGAGCGGAGGACGTGACCATGGTCCGCACTCTGTCATCCCCGGCACCGGCCGGGCAATGTGCGCCTCCGCACAGACCAGGACACGCCGTCGCACCAACCCCGCGAGCCTCGGACGTGGTGACGGCCCGGGCCGCAGGCACCGGGTGCACACCTGCCGGCGGACACCTGCGGCAAACCTTCCCGCCACCTTCCCTCCCTCCCCCGCCTGCGAGAGCTCGTTCCGTTCCGGGACTCCCTACGTGCTGTTCCTGCCGCCGGAGGCGCGGCCGTCGCCCTTCCGAGTTGCGTGGATCACACCTGCCGACGGCGATTCACCGGTGTCCGGGTGCCTCTGCCCGGATTGCCGACCCGGCGACAGCGCACCAACGGCGGTGACCCGGCGGCGTGACCCAGTAGCGGCGACCCGGCGATGGCGATCCGGCGGTGGCGATCCGGCGGTGGTGGCTCGTGGCGGCCGAGGGCCCCACGTCGGTAACGGCGACGGCGACGGCGGGAACGCCGACCAGCCCGCCGGGAACTGTCGGGAAGCGGCTGTTCACCGACCGTGCAGGGGCCTGGCTTGCGCAGACCACCGATGGTGCAAAGGTAGAAAAAGGGGTCGCTCTGACAGCTATTCGGTGAGGGGGCCGACCGGTGGACGCGTTCTTCGGTGCCGCGCTCGTCTGCAACAGCCTCGCGATGGGCAGCGCCCTCGTTCTGGTGTTCTTCCGGTACCTCCCACGATCGGATCCCGGCAGCGCCGTCCGCATCGGGGCGTTCGGCTGCGTGCTCGCGGTGGTCGCGGTGACGGCCGGGTACGGGCTCCGGCCCTGGCTGGTGGTGATCGCCGCCGTCGAAGCCGTCCTGGTCGTCCTGCTGTACCGCCGCTCGCCCATGCACCTGCCCGGGTCCCTGCTGCTCGTCTCCGTCTACTCGACGGCGATGGCCGCCATGACCTGGTACATCCACTTCGCCTTCACCATCGACGTGTCAGCGCTGACGCGGGCCTTCTTCATCGCGGGCATCCCGTCCATGCTGGTGGCGCTGCCCATGTCGTGCGTGCACTCCTTCCTCGACATCGAGGCGTTCTGCCGTGAGAAGTGGGCACGGCGGAACATGCCGCACGTGTCCTCGGTGGTCAACGGCCCGAAGGTCTCGGTCCACTTACCGTGCTACGCCGAGCCCCCGGACGTGGTCATCGCCAGCCTCGACGCGCTGGCCCGCCTGAAGTACGACGACTTCGAGGTCGTGGTGGTGGACAACAACACCAAGGACCCGGCGCTCTGGCGTCCCGTCGAGGAGCACTGCCGGAGGCTGGGCGAGCGGTTCCACTTCTTCCACGTCGCCCCGCTGGCCGGTGCGAAGGGCGGCGCACTCAACTTCGCCCTGACCCGGACCGCCCCGGACGCGGAGCTCGTCGCGCTGGTGGACGCCGACTACCAGATGGCACCCGACTTCCTCTCCCGTCTGGTCGGGCACTTCGACGACGAGCGGCTCGGCTTCATCCAGGCCAAGTACAACTTCCGGGACTGGCAGGACAGCCTGTTCCTCACCGGCGCCTACTGGGGCTACCAGGTGTCGTTCTCGATGCTCTTCCGCAGCCGCAACGACCGGCTGGCCGCCTATCCGATGGGCACCTCGTGCCTGCTGCGCCGGACGGCGATCGTCGACGCGGGCGGCTGGTCGGAATCGTGCGTCACCGAGGACTCCGAGATCGGCGTCCGCATCCAGGCCGTCGGCTACACGTCGTTCGTCTTCGACGACCCGGTGGGAGCGGGCCTCGTGCCGGAGACCTTCGCCGCCTTCAAGAAGCAGCGCTTCCGCTGGACCTACGGACCGGTCCAGCAGCTGAAGCAGCACTGGAGACTCTTCCTCCCCGGGCGTTTCGCGACGCCGTCGCGGATGTCCTTCCAGCAGAAGGTCCTCGGTCTGGAACACGGCTTCGTCCTCGTGACCGGCGGCGTCGCGTTCGTGACCGCGATGCCACTGGGCCTGGCCGCGCTCATCTCGATGCTGGTCCACGGTGAGCAGCCGCCCATGACCTCGGCCCTCTGGTTCGGGTTGGGCATGGGCCTGAGTTCCGCGCTGGCGCTCCGCTGGTGCCGCTACCGGTACATCGCCGGTTCCGCATCCAGGGGCACCGTCATGGCCATGGTGGTGGACTCGTCCCTGTCGTGGATCTGCACCTGCGCCACGCTCCACGGCATCCTGACCAAGAACACGGCCTGGCGCCGCACCAGCAAGTTCAAGGCCGGGGCCTCGGGATGGCGGGTACTCACCTCGGTCCGTGTGGAACTCGCCCTCGCACTGGTCCTGACCGCCGCCGCGATCGGCGCCATCACGTCCGACAGTTCCGGATTCCTGCTGCTCATCGGGGCCATCTTCAGCCTGAAGTCGATCGTCTACTACGCGGCGGTCGGCATCGCCTTCCTCGCCGAACACGATCTGAGACGAGCCTCCGTCGTGGCGTCCACGTGATCCCGCCGCAGCTCCGGACGTCGGCCGAACCGGCGGTCGGACCCGACGTCGGACCGGCGGCCCGCCGGACGCCGTCGGCCGTTCGAGAGCACACGCCGAGGCGGCGCACGGCAGCAACAACCGGCCGGTGCGGCACCGGTCCGGGGCGGAACTCCCCTCCCCGCCCTCTCACTTCCGCGCGCAATACGCTCTAGACTCCCGCTCCACCGAAAGGGGAGATCTTGCGAGCGGGAGACCCTGTGGACGCGGAGGTGCCCCCGGCGACGGCGCGGCTGACCGTGCGGGACGTGCTGCGGCTGGAACTGGTGGCGCAGTGGGACGCCGAGGTGGTGGCGTGCCCCGAGCGGCTGGAACGGCCGGTGCGCTGGCTGCACGTGGCGGAGGCGCCGGACGTGGCGGTGATGCTGACCGGGGGCGAGATGGTGCTGACCACCGGGCTGCTGCTGGCCGGTGACGAGCGGGCGCAGGTGGAGTACGTCGAGTCGATGCGGCGGGCCGACGCGGCGGCGGTGGTACTGGGTCTCGGTCGGGCGTTCCGGACGACTCCCGAGGCGATGCGACGGACCGCCGAGCGCTGCGGGGTACCGCTGATCGTGCTGCACCGGCCCGCGCCGTTCGCCCGGCTGACCGAGGAGGTCCATGCCCGCCTGGTGCACGGCCGGTTCGCGGCGCTGGACCTGTCGGAACGGATGCGCAGTTCACTGACCGCGCTCAACCTGTCGGGGGTCCCGCTGCAACGGCTGCTCGACGAGATCGCCGGCTACAGCGGCGGCCCCGTGGTGGTGGCCAACCTCGCGCACCGGGTGCTGGCGACGGCAGGTGAACGGGGTGCGCTGGACGACCTGTTGCGCGACTGGGAACGCATCTCGCGCCAGGTCGCCGGACTGCTCGCCCGCGGCCGCCGGGACGATCCCCCGCAGGCCGACCGCAGCCACACCGCCGACCGGCGCGGTGCCGCCGACCGCGCGGGGGCCCGAGTGGTCGGCGGCGACAGTGACGGCGACGGACCGGTGACGGTCGGACCGGACGGCTGGGTGGTCGCCCGGCTGGAGGCGCGCGGCCGGCAGTGGGGGCATCTGGCGCTGTTCGGCCACCCCGGTCCGGCCGATGCCGGACGGATGCTGGCGCAGCGGGCGGCGGAGGCGCTGGCCGTACACCGGCTGCTCACCGACCGCCCCGGTGCCGCCGACGGCCGGGCCCACTGCTGGGAGGACCAGGCCGCCGAGGCCCTGCTGACCGACCTGGCTTCGGGGACCGCCCGTCCCGAGCAACTGCTGCCGCGCGTCCGGGCGGCGGGGCTCCCGGTCGATCGGCGCCGGTTCGTCCCGGTGGTGTTCCGGCCGCGCCGGGCCGGCGAGTCGGGAGCGGTACGGGAGTCGGTCGAGCGAGCCCTCGCGAACGACCGTCCGGAGGCCGGCGGACGGCCGTGCACCGGCGGACGCCGGACCGCCCCGGAGGGGCCGGCCGGGCTGGCGGCGCGGATCGGCCCGGATGCGACGGCCGTCCTGCTGAGCATCCCGTGCGGGCGGGACGTCGACTCCGAGGTGTCCCGCTTCGCCGAACGGGTGCACGAACGGCTCGGCGCGCTGGGCTCGGAGGCGGCAGCGGGCGCCGGGTTCACCTGTCCCGTGCTGGACGAGGTCCGCCGCTCCTTCCTGGAGGCCGTGCACGTCGCGGACGCGGCGCTGGCCGCGCCGCCGACCGGCCCGGTCGCCCGGCTGCGCGACGTACGGCTGCGCGGACTGGTGCGCCTGCTGCGCGACGAACCGGAGCTACAGGCTTTCATCGAACGGGAGTTGGGACCGCTGCTCGGCCGGCCCGAGCTGCTGGACGTGCTGCGCAGCTACCTCCGCAGTGGCTGCAACAAGTCGCTGGCCGCCCAGGAGCACCACATCAGCCGACCGGCGCTGTACCGGCGGTTGCGGAGCATCGAGGTGCTGCTCGGCACCGAGCTGGACGACCTGGAGCAGTTCACCTCGCTCTACGTCGCGCTGCTGGCGCACGACGCCCAACGGGGGACGGAGAGTTGAGCGGTCCACGCTCCACCGGGTCGGCGCCGCGCCTGCTCTCTCACCGGCCGGACCCCGATCGAGTCCGGCACCGGGCGCCCGGCCGGGGCGGATCCCGGTCGCGGTGCGCTGCCGTACGCAGTGCGATCCCGGACACGGTGCACTGCCGTACGCGGTGCGCTGCCGTACGCGGTGGGATCCCGGACGCGGTGCGATCCCGGAGAAGTCGGACGGGACTCACGCCGAACGGCCGTCAGGCGTCGCCGTCGAGGAGGTGCTGGGGGATCTCGCGGAACGTCCATTTCCCGGCAGTGCGGGTGAAGGCCCAGACCAGGTCGAAGCGGTCCGGCCAGGTGGCGGGCGCGCCGGACGAGTCGGCGCCGAGGGACTTGACGATCTGGGGGATCCGGGAGTGCTCCCAGCAGATCAGGACGGGTACGGAGGCGGCCAGGACGGCCTTCGCCAGATCGGCTTCCCGGGACTCGGCGTAGGTCGTGTCGATCGTCAGGCCGAGCCGGCCGGCCAGCGGGGTGACGGTCTGCCGCATCCGGTGGGCACCGGCCAGCGGGCCCTGGTCGGTCGCAGCGAAGATCTTGCCCGGACGGGCCAGGCCCGGCTTGAGCGGCTGTCCCTGCGGCGGGTCGAAGAGCTGCGGCAGGGCCTTGGCGCGGGCCCAGCCGCGTTCGGTGAGGGAGTGGCTGTCCTGGTGGCCGTTCTCGTCGATCCCGGGGTGGCTGCCGTCGGGCTTCTCCCCATGCCTGATGATCATCACGAACACGTCCCCGGCACCGCCGCCGGTCGGTGCGGCCGTCCCGGCCGTCGAGGCCGTCCCGGTCGGTGCGGCCGCCGCTGCCCGGGAGGCGCCGGCCGCCGGGGCAGCCGCCCCACCGCTCTTGCCGCCGCGCGAGGAACACCCCGCCAGCAGCAGCGGGACCACCCCCGCCAGCCCGCCGACCAGCGCACGGCGCCCCAGCAGCCCAGCACCCTGCGTCGATACCTCGGTCATGCGGGCCTCTCCTCAGCATCCGGTCTCCGTACGGACCTTAGCGCCCGGGTGTGCACCGGAGGCGGAGCGGCCCGCCCACCGGTCACGCCGACGCGCACCCGCGTCCCCCGCGTGGTCCGGTCCGCGCCCGGCGCGGTGTGGGCCGCGCCCTGACGAGCGGCGCTCCCTTCGTCCCTGCACGTTCCCCGGCCGTTGAGCACCACACGCTGGAAGCCCGGTTGCCGGTACGGAGTGGGATCCCGTACCGGCAACCGGAACTGACGGCCGTCAGAGACGGTCTCGGGTGGCGTCCGGCGCTGCTACTGGCCGCCGCCGAGCAGGGCCGAGGTCAGGCCGTCGGCGGCCGGGGAGCCCCAGCCGGTGACCTGGTCGTAGCCGGTGCCGGCGGAGAAGTCCTGGTTGGCACCGGAGGTGACGTCGTGGAAGGCCGAGCCGTAGTTGCCGCCGTTGGCGACCGAGTACAGCTTGGGGTTGGCCTCGCCGAGCGCCGACTGGCCGGCCGCGGTGGCCTTCTGGTTGAACAGCGCGGCGTAGCCGGACCAGAGCGGGGCCGCAGCGGAGGTGCCGCCGTAGACCTGCCAGCCGCCGCCGGTGTAGATGGCGAAGCCACTGGCCGGGTCGGCGTTGGAGGAGACGTCCGGCACGGTGCGCATGCTGCCGCTGACGCCGGTGCCGGTCTGCCAGCTCGGCTGCGCGAACTGGGTGGAGACGCCGCCGCCGGCGGTGCTCCAGGCGCTCTCCGAGGAGTAGCTGTTGTCGCTGTTCACGCTCAGGTTGGTGCCGCCGACGCCGGTCACGTACGGGTCCGAGGCGGGGAAGTCGACCGCCTTGACCGAGGAGCCGCTGGTGGAGCGGGTGCAGTCGCGCGAGCCGTCGTCACCGGAGGCGGAGAAGATGCTGATGCCCTGGGCGGCGGCCTGCTTGAAGGAGTTGTCCACCGCGGTCATCGAGGCGGCCGTGGTGTCCGGCTCGCAGGAGCCCCACGAGATGGAGATGACCGAGACCTTGTTCTCCGACACGATCTGGGCGGCCATGTCCAGCTCGCCCTGGTCGCTGTTGGGGGCCTCGTAGACCAGCTGCTGGGCCTGGGGAGCGACACCGCGCACGATCTCGGAGTCCAGCTCGACCTCGCCCTGACCCTCACCGGGGGAGCTGTCGTAGTTGGCACCGTCCACCGAGACGGTGCTGACGGCCGGGCCGGAGAGGCCGAACTGGCTGTCGTAGGTGGTGAGGTTGTTGGAGTCGTAGCCGTCGAACTCCCAGAGGGCGACGGTGGTTCCGGTACCGTCGGCGCCGAGCTTGTCGAGGCTGTAGGCACCGTTGTACTGCGCGGGGCCGACACCGCTCGGGGTGTCCCGGGGAGTCGCCGCCTTGGGCTTGGCGAGGCGGGTGGTGCGCACGGTCTTGTTGTTCAGACCGGTGACGCCCTGGACCACCTTGGCCAGTGCGGTCGGCACCGAGGCGGCGCCGTCGTTGGCGAAGAACGCCTTGTTCTCCAGCTTGTCGACGTAGCGGCTCTCGTGGGTGCCGAAGGCCTTGGCGATCTGCGCGTTGCTGCCGCTGGCGTTGACCACCTGGCGGTTGGCGCTGACCGAAGTGACCTTCAGGCCCTGGTCCGCCAGGTACGAGCGGACCTGGTCGACGTCGGCCTGGGTCGGGCCGAAGCGCTCGGTGAACTGGGCCGGCGTCAGGTAGTGCCCGTACTCCGGCGAGCCCTTGGTGCTGACGGCGGCCAGGAACCGGTCGAGCTGCGCGGTGTTGCGCAGCTTGAGGCTGACCGCGACGGATATCTGCTGGGCGGCGGGGACGTCGCCCTGCTTCTGGGAGTGGGCCACCGCGGGGGTCACGGTGTTGGGCAGGGCCACCCGGGGCGCCGAGACGTGGGGCGTCGGCGCGGCGTAGGCGGTCGTGGCACCCAGGGAGGCCACGGTCAGTGGCAGTACGGCGAGTGCCGAGGCAAGGGCGAGCGAGCGGGGTCGCACGGGATCCTCCGGGAAGTGGGGGTCGCTCCGATGCGGGAGCGCTGATCCGAAGTTCCCAGGAAACTCTCAGGATTGGGTCCAAGCCTGAGCAATTCCTTACTAAAAAACAGTCAACTGTGAACAAGCTGAGAACGGCAACAGAATGACAGCGCCTCCATACAGTTAACCGGCCGCGTCACAGCCAGGGTTGGGGACGTCCACCCGATCCCCACCCAATCACCCGGATCGTGAAGCTCGTGCCCTGCTCGACTCCGGTGGACCGGTGCCCACTCGCAGGGTGGAGTCGCGGGCGGTTCGCCGTCCCCGCCTCCAGCGAGGACGGCCACCACTCCGATGCCGAACTCGGCCTCTCCGGACGGCCGGAGGGCCCCCTTGCGGCCGGAGGACCTCCTCGCGGCCGGCGGCCCGCGCCGCGCGGGATCTCCGCACCGGTGGATCGACCCCCGGGGACACCGAGACCCCGGGGACGCCGCCCCTCGTCGCCCTCCGGCCGGAACTCCCGCCCGCCCGCGACGAGTTCGTCACCGTCGACGGCATCCGGGGGCGGGCCCGCCACGGCCGCCCGTTCGGGCCCGGTGGTCGGCCTGCACGTGACGCGACGGCTCCGGCCCGCCGAGCAGGCCCGTCGGCGAGGCGGAGATCCGAACGGCCGGGGGGGCGGGGGCGGCGGGCCGGGCCCCCCTCGGGGGCGCAGGCGGGCGCGGGGGGGTGGGGGGAGTGGGAGT